>NZ_CP046393.1:245000-297500 GCF_009734185.1 Commensalibacter melissae
TGTCTGAACATGGGGGGACCTCCCTCCAAGCCTAAATACTCCCTGGTGACCGATAGTGAACAAGTACCGTGAGGGAAAGGTGAAAAGCACCCCGACAAGGGGAGTGAAAGAGACCTGAAACCAAATGCTTACAAACAGCTGGAGCCTCTTATGGGGTGACAGCGTACCTTTTGTATAATGGGTCAGCGAGTTTCTGTTAGCAGCAAGCTTAAGCCGATAGGTGTAGGCGCAGCGAAAGCGAGTCTGAACAGGGCGTCAGTTGCTGGCAGAAGACCCGAAACCAAGTGATCTAGCCATGGCCAGGTTGAAGGTGCGGTAACACGCACTGGAGGACCGAACCCACGCCTGTTGAAAAAGTCGGGGATGAGCTGTGGCTAGGGGTGAAAGGCCAATCAAACTTGGAAATAGCTGGTTCTCCGCGAAATCTATTGAGGTAGAGCGTTATGTATTACCTTGGGGGGTAGAGCACTGGATGGGCTCGGGGGTCCCAAAGACCTACCAAACCTAACCAAACTCCGAATACCCAAGAGTATGAGCATAGCAGACAGACAGTGGGTGCTAAGGTCCATTGTCGAGAGGGAAACAGCCCAGACCACCAGCTAAGGCCCCCAAATGATAACTAAGTGGGAAAGGATGTGGGGATTCCAAAACAACCAGGAGGTTGGCTTAGAAGCAGCCATCCTTTAAAGAAAGCGTAATAGCTCACTGGTCTAAACAAGAAACCCTGCGCCGAAGATGTAACGGGGCTCAAGTTATCTGCCGAAGCTGTGGATGTATATCACATGATATATGTGGTAGCGGAGCGTTCTGTAGGTCTGTGAAGGAGACGGGGCGACCCTCTCTGGAGATATCAGAAGTGCGAATGCTGACATGAGTAGCGACAAACAGTGCGAGAAACACTGTCGCCGAAAGTCCAAGGGTTCCTGCGCCAGGTTAATCCACGCAGGGTTAGTCGGCCCCTAAGGCGAGGGCGAAAGCCGTAGTCGATGGAAATCAGGTTAATATTCCTGAACCTGCTAGAAGTGACGAATATGATATGTTGTCAGGTCTTATTGGATTGGCCTGGCTTTTGGAGTATTCCGGGAAATAGCTCTAGCGAATAGACCGTACCCGAAACCGACACAGGTGGACTGGTAGAGAATACCAAGGCGCTTGAGAGAACGATGCTGAAGGAACTAGGCAAAATGCTTGCGTAACTTCGGAAGAAGCAAGACCGGATTTTGGGCAACCATGATCAGGTGGCACAGAGCAGGGGGTAGCGACTGTTTAGTAAAAACACAGGGCTCTGCAAAGTCGAAAGACGACGTATAGGGTCTGACGCCTGCCCGGTGCCGGAAGGTTAAGAGGAGGTGTGCAAGCACTGAATTGAAGCCCCGGTAAACGGCGGCCGTAACTATAACGGTCCTAAGGTAGCGAAATTCCTTGTCGGGTAAGTTCCGACCTGCACGAATGGCGTAACGACTTCCCCGCTGTCTCCAGCATCGGCTCAGCGAAATTGAACTCCCCGTGAAGATGCGGGGTATCCGCGGTCAGACGGAAAGACCCTATGAACCTTTACTGCAACTTTGTAGTGGCATCAGGAAAACGCTGTGTAGGATAGGTGGGAGGCTTTGAAGCATGGGCGCCAGTCTGTGTGGAGCCATCCTTGAAATACCACCCTGAGTTTTTTTGATGTCTAACCAGATCCAGTTAGCCTGGATTGGGACCCTGCATGGTGGGCAGTTTGACTGGGGCGGTCGCCTCCCAAAAAGTAACGGAGGCGCGCGATGGTGGGCTCAAGCCGGTCGGACATCGGCTGTTGAGTGCAATGGCATAAGCCCGCCTGACTGCGAGAGTGACAGCTCGAGCAGAGACGAAAGTCGGCCATAGTGATCCGGTGGTTCCACGTGGAAGGGCCATCGCTCAACGGATAAAAGGTACTCTAGGGATAACAGGCTGATCTCCCCCAAGAGTCCACATCGACGGGGAGGTTTGGCACCTCGATGTCGGCTCATCACATCCTGGGGCTGGAGCAGGTCCCAAGGGTTCGGCTGTTCGCCGATTAAAGTGGTACGTGAGCTGGGTTTAGAACGTCGTGAGACAGTTCGGTCCCTATCTGCCGTGGATGTCGAGACTTGAGAGGATTTGCCCCTAGTACGAGAGGACCGGGGTGAACATACCTCTGGTGTACCAGTTGTTGCGCCAGCAGCACCGCTGGGTAGCTAAGTATGGACAGGATAATCGCTGAAAGCATCTAAGCGAGAAACCCCCCTCAAAACCAGGTCTCATTACGGGCCGTGATAGACCATCACGTCAATAGGTCGGGTGTGGAAGTGCAGAAATGCATGCAGCTAACCGATACTAATAGCCCTTGCACTTACTTGATATAACACATATACACTCATATCGGTCATGTTATGCGGTACTGTATGAAACAGGCCGAAATATCCGCTCTTAACCAACCAATCACATACCAATACAACCCTGCAGGGTATATTGGATGACCTGGTGGCAATGGCGGGGTATGAACCACCCGATCCCATCCCGAACTCGGCCGTGAAAAACCCCAGCGCCCATGATACTATGTCTTAAGGCATGGGAAAGTCGGTCGCCGCCAGGTCTTCCAATATACCCCCATGCAATCCCTTGCAATATTCGACAAAAAACTTTCAGTTCCCGCTGAAACATGCACCGCGAGGGAGCGTAGCCTCCAAGTCTGGTCACCACTTGTCATCCTGACATAAGTCCTGGCAGATCACCATACGCCTTGAATACCGTCAGAAAAAGGCATCCTTGTTATACTAGTGCGGGGTGGAGCAGCCCGGTAGCTCGTCAGGCTCATAACCTGAAGGTCAGAGGTTCAAATCCTCTCCCCGCTCCCAATAACTTCCACTCAAAATCGCTATATCATCACGGACAATATCCTGTCGATCCCGTGTTGAGACGCATCATCCTTGTTGCCGATCCTGCTTCCGCGGGCCAGTGGATGAACCCATGTGGTCTGTTGCCTTTGAAAGCAAAAAAAGCCTTTTATCCATGAAACCGTGAAAAAATGCGTCCTGTATGGCAATCTTGGCAAACAACATGGCCACTGGGCAGTCTTTATTCCGAGGCTGGCGTATCACTTGAAAATATCATGAATTGATGCAAACATAAACTTGCAAAACCAACATGAAATCCAGCGCCAAACCCCTCCCATCCCCTCATGCAAAAAATGAATAAACCACTTGTGAATATCGCATGCCCACCTCTCATATAACGTAAAAAACAAAATAAATATCATAACTTAATAAATGTTTATTTAGATGTTAAAAAGGCGCCTTGAGCCCTAAGACTTAGCTGTTTTTTTTGAAGTGTACTTAGTAAGCTTTGACGTGTTCTTGAGATATGCTTTTCAATAAGTGATATCGTTTTTTGTATTTTTCCTTTTTTTAAGGCAATCACTATTTGACGATGTTCATCCCATCCCGTGTGATCATATTTATTTTCAAGCCAGCGGGCTCGTCTTAATCTCATCATTGCATTTTCAGTGCCTTGAATAATAAATTCATTTTCTGACAGTTTTGCAATCCATATGTGAAAATCATGGTCAATTTGATCAAGCTGTTCATGAGTTGAGGTTGGTGAAATTGAATTCAGTAGATTTTCAACTTTTGAAATATTTTTATCTATAACTATTTGTGTTGTTTCTTGAATAGCGGCAACCTCAAGTATTTTACGATAAATGCACACTTGAGAAATTTCTTCTAGATTAATCGGGGATACAATCCAACCGGATTTTTTGTGAATAACCAGTCCCTCACTAGCAAGTTTAAATAATGCGGTTCGAATGGAGGTTCTAGAAATTCCAATGAACCCTACAATATCACGTTCTGTTATACGTTCACCCGGTGCTATTTCCATATTCAGAATAAGATTTCTTAATTTTATTTCAGCATGCTGAGCTTGAGTAAGGGTTTCGTTCATAAATTTGTTTCTTATTATTGATTATATGATAGGATCATTTTGGTATACCAAATTGGTATACCAATAAAAGACAATTTTATGGTGGATTTATCATGTCCTCAACAATTGAAACAGATCAAGATGAGTCATATTGGGTTCGCAATCTTTTTGTTTGTTTATTTGGATCATTTACAACCTTTCTTGCAATGACATTAATGTTGCCTTTTTTACCGATCTATGTTCAGCAGTTGGGAGTCAAAGATCATGCAAGTATAGCTCAATGGTCAGGAATAGCCTATAGCGCAACATATTTTATAGCAGGAATGATTGCGCCATTCTGGGGATATCTGGGGGATCGTTATGGTCGTAAACCAATGCTTCTTAGGGCGAGTCTAGGTATGGCCGTGACAATGGCATTGATGGGATGTGCGACAAATATTTGGCAATTGGTTGGATTACGATTGCTTGCGGGTTTTGCTGGAGGATATTCTTCAGGTGCAACAATCATGATTGCTGCCCAAGCTCCCAAGGATCATTCTGCTTGGGCACTTGGACTGCTTTCATCCGGTATCATGGCAGGAAATCTGATTGGTCCGCTGATTGGGGGGATATTGCCATCTTTAATAGGAATCCGTATTACGTTCATAGGGGCAGGATGTTTAATTTTCATTACGTTTCTTGTTACATTGGGTTTTATTCGAGAATCTTCAAGGTTGGTTATTCATGAAAAAACCGTTAAAGGAAATTGGTCCGATATTCCCAATAAAAGATTGATTTTCATAATGCTGGTTACGGGCATGTTACTAATGATTGCCAATATGTCTATCGAACCAATTATAACCTTATATGTTCATCAACTGGCTGTTGAGCAATCCAGAATAACTTTCTTTGCAGGTTTGATTATGTCGGCTGGTGCTTTTGGGAGTATCTTGTCTGCTTCATGGCTTGGTCATTTAGCGGATAAAATAGGTCATGCACGGATTATTATCTGGACCTTAATTATTGCCGGGATATTGCTTGTTCCTCAAGCCTATGTCACGTCAGTCTGGCAACTTATCGTATTACGTTTTTTTATGGGATTGGCCCTTGGTGGTTTAATGCCCTGCATTATAACAATCATTCGACATCAAGTTCCAAATCATTTAGTGGGAACTGTATTGGGTTATACTATTTCCGTACAATATGTTGGTCAGGTTATCGGTCCATTGGCTGGCGGGTTTGTCAGTGGTTATATGGGTATGTATTTCGTATTTCTCGCAACAAGTGTTCTATTGCTGATTGGTGCCATAGGCAATTGGTTTGCGCTAAAAATATTGGATTATAAATATTAATATTATATTAAAAAGGCTAATTTAATGGTTTATTTAAAAATGAATAAAGAAAAACAGCTTTTCTATTTATGGATTTTCAAGATTTTATATTAAATAATTTTATATCTTTTTCAGTCGCTGGACAGATTACGGCACTGGATTATAAATTAACTGTTTTAAAAGCTGCTTGTGTCAATAGTGATTCTGCAAACACATAATTTTCTGACAGATAATTTTTTTTCAAAAATTTGGTTCTGTTATATATAATGATGAATTACTAAGTCAGCTTTCATAATACTACTGATACGTCTTCCCGATAAATTAAATTAAAACATTTTTCTTTCATGGGTCTAGATAGTAGGTTCTATTTTTATTCATAAAATCTTCTGTTACTTTTGATTCCTTTGCAAAAAACATTCTTATAAACGAAATTCAGGTTTTGATCCTATATCTGTTTTTTTTGCAAATAAAAGGTTGATTAATTCAAAAATATGTCTCATTAACAGTATCCTTTGCATAAGGCAAAGTAAATCTGTTGATAACAATGATATGTGATATTAATTTGTAAAAAATATTTTCTTAATAAAAAAAATATTTTCTTAATAAAAAAAATAGTTTCTTAATAAAAATGTTTTGTTACTATAAATTCTATAAATAATGTTCTCAAAATTGTTTGTAAAATTTATTTAGATAATAAAGGCAGGCATATGAATGAGTTAGCACCGCACCAAGCTCAGTTATCTCTTTGGCGAGTTATTATCATCGGGATAGCTTACATGACTCCCATGACTGTTTTTGACACATTTGGTATCGTATCAGGTGTAACGAATGGTCGTGTTCCTATGGCTTATTTATTGGCATTGGGTGCCATCATGTTGACTGCTTTTAGTTACAGTCGACTCGCTGTTATTTTTCCTAAATCAGGCTCTGCTTATAGTTATACCAATCAAGTTTGCGGTAAAATTAGTGGTTTTATTGTCGGGTGGGGAACCCTGCTTGATTATCTCTTATTGCCAATGATTAATAGTTTACTTTCAGGAATTTATCTCAAAGCTTTATTCCCTGATATTCCCGCGTGGATGTTAATCATTCTTTATACGGCATTAGTTACGTTTATTAATTGTCGAAATATTAAATTTCTTGCCAATCTTAATGCCTTGTTCGTTGGTATTCCTTTAATTTTGATGGTTTATTTCATCTATTTGGTTATTCATGCCTTGGTCTTTAAATATGATGTATCGCACGTAATGACGTTAAAACCTTTGATGAATGGGGACAATTCTTTTATTCCCTTGGTAAGTGGTGCTGCTATTTTATGTTTTTCTTTTTTGGGATTTGATGCTGTAACCACGCTTGCAAATGAAACTTTTGATGCCAGAAAAAATATACCGCGGGCGATTATTGCTACGGTTTTAACGGGTGGTATTATCTTTTTTGTATCGGCATGGTTTATCCAGCTTTATTATCCGAATAATAGCCCTTTCAAAGATCCTATTGAGGCAATGCCTGAAATTGTTTTGTACGTGGGGGGGAAATTGTTTCAATCGATCTTTTTATTAGCTATCTTGATTAATACTTTCGCTTCGGCTCTGGCATCGCATGCTAGTGCAGCACGCTTAATTTATATTATGGGGATTGATGGGGTTATTCCATGGAAAAAATTGCAATATATTCATCCTCACTATCGCTCTCCTATTGTTTGTGTGCTGTTGGTGGGAATTCTTTCTTTAAATGCTATTTTCTTTCGGTTAGATACAGCCGTCTCATTAATTAGTTTTGGTGCGATGGTAGCTTTTAGTGCGGTTAATATTTCTGTGTTTATATGGTTTGTATGTTATAAAAAAGAGTTTTCAACGCTTAAACAAATTTTAAAAAATATTATCTGTCCTTCTTTGGGAATGTTCTCCGTAATTGTGATGTGGACTAATTTAAAAGAAGACGCACTTTTATTGGGAGGCTTTTGGACCGCTTTAGGAATAACCTATATTTTATACTGTAAAGTTCGTAAACGGCCTTTATTTAAAAGGCATGATTTGTCGTTAACGTCTGGAGCAGATATTCATGTAGCTAAATCAACATTATAAGTGTGGTCGGATGAGAATGATGAATACAGAACAAAAACTTGAAAAACCTATTTTAACAGAAGATGTTACCTTTAGAAAAACGGATGAAGGTCCTAAACAGGAAGAATGGAATTGGGTTGATTCGCGACAAGTACAAGATGAGGATGTATTAGCTAGACCCGCCAATTATTATGAGGCGACTTTATCCCCATGGAAAACATTTCCAGCCTTAGAACATGATTGTGAATGTGATGTGGTAGTGGTTGGTGGCGGATTGCTTGGGGCTTCAACGGCTTTACATTTGTCAGAATCTGGGGTTGAAACAATCCTTCTTGAAAAAAATAAGGTGGGGTCAGCTGCTTCGGGAAGAAATGGCGGACAATTGACGCCTGGATTGGCACGATGGGAAGCAGAATCTATTATTGAGAATTTCGATTATGACGAAGCTTGTCGTTTGTGGAAATTTACATCCATTGAATCGTTTGATCTTATTCAAGAAATAACAGAACATTATGCCTTGGATTTGGATATGCGTCGTGGGCATTTAACCGCGGCGATTCATCCTGGTCATATCAATGCTTTGACGGTTGGGGCAGATGCACGTCGATATTTAGGTGATGATAGTGTTCGCATTTTAGGGCCTTATGAAATTCGTGATCATATCAATTCAGAACTTTATTATGGTGGTGCTTTGGATAAGATTGGAGGGCAAATTCATTCTTTAGGTTTAACGCGTGGTTTGATTTATGGTTTTGTTAAAAATGGTGGGCATGTTTATGAGGATAGTGAAGTTCTAAAAATAGAAACTGTATCAGAAGGGGTATCTATTGAAACGGCACAGGGTAAAATTCTTGCTAAAAAAGGCGTGGTATTAGCCGTTCACCATACGACCTTTCAATTATTATCAGATGTTAATTCAACCATTCCTTTTTATACTTATGTTGGTGTTACTAATCCGATTGAGGGGGGGAGTAAAACATTGCTTCCGACACAAATGGCTGTTTATGATACGCAGCTACAAATAGATTATTATCGCCCGGTCCGTAAAGAGCGTATCTTATTTGGAGGGCAAGGAACAGGAATGCGATGGAATTCTGATAAAGTTGTTGATTATTTAATGTCACGAATTAAGACTATTTTTCCTCAACGTGATGATATTCATTTAGAATTAGCGTGGAGTGGAACAACTGATTTAACCCTAAATGGGGCGGTAGATTGTCGTAAATTAGGAGAAAAAGCGCCTATTTATGCGGTTCATGGATGGAGTGGTCATGGGATTGCCCAAACGGTCCGTATAGGCAAAGCGATACGAGATGATTTCTTAAAATTAAATGATGATTTTGAAATGCTGGCCTCTATCGAGCACCGTTCAATTTTAATGGGGAGACAACTTGCACCTGTTGCAATTCCTTTAGCCAAGTCGCTGTTGGGACTTGGAAATAAAATTACACCCGGTAAAATGATTTCTTTCTGATAAAATTGCTCGTCATTATTATTTATTTATTGAATTTTGACGAGCTTTTTATAAAAGAAATAGAAATGTTATTTTTTAAAAATAGGTTTGAGTTTTACGATAAAATCCCAGCACATAATTAAAGCGCCTATAGAAAAGAAAATATCCCCTATTATACGTAACCATTGCCAAAATGTTTTGGTGTCATAAAAGCTTAAGCTTCTGGCGTAAGTTAATCCGTGTTCGTAAACAGCGTTGAGTTGGGGCCAGCCGACAGGGAAAAAGGTTAATGTAGTCCATAGGACAAGTGTGATATTATAGAGGAATAAGGCAATATATCCCCATTTTTCTATAAATGGATATTTGTCACTAGCAATATATCTTAAACAGAAATAAATCATTCCCAGTCCTAAAAGACCAAAGGCTCCAAAAAGAGAGGTGTGGGCATGATTCAAGGTTAAAAACGTCCCATGTTCATAATAATTAACAAGTGGTGCATTTAATACACCCCCACCAAAGACACCCGCACCAATAAAATTCCATACTGCAGCAGCAATAATATACATATATCCCAATTTATACTGGAAAGTCTGATGGGCTGTAATGATTTTATATTCGTCAATAGATTCGATAACCAATAGAATTAGGGGTAAAACCTCGATAAATGAGAACATGCTTCCCATGGGGATCCAAATGGATGGTTCACCGGCCCAATACATATGGTGACCTGTGCCAATGACCCCACCAATAAAGATTAGGATAAGTTCAAAATAAACTGTCCGCTCAGCAAAACAACGGGAAATCAATCCTATCCCCATCAAAAGATAGGCGGTAACACATGCCGTGAAGAATTCAAATGATTCCTCAACCCAAAGATGAACGACCCACCATCTCCAGAAGTCGTCCATGGTATAGGACTTGCCTATTTCAAACATAGGGATCATGCCAAATACGTATAAAACGGCAATATTTAGAGTCGATAACCAGAATAAATGTTCAAGACGTATATTTCCAATACGGAATGATTTAAAGGCTCTTTGCCAGTGACGTTTATCGGGCCAGAAGGAGCGGAATACTAAATAACTCCAAAACAAAAGAGCGGCAAAAAAAGCATATTGCCAACCTCTGCCTAATTCCAGATAGGAATTGCCCTGGTTGCCGAACCAAAACCATAAATGAGGCAGGTAACCCATGATGCCCAGATAGTTGCCAATGACAATACCCGCAATAACTATCACTGATGCATAAAATAAAAGATCAACAAGTATATTCTGATATTTTGCTTCTTTTCCACTGATAATTGGCCCTAAAAACAGAGCTGAACCAATCCAGGAAAATGCAATCCATACAATCGGGGTTTGCAAATGAATACTTCGTAGAAAATTAAAAGGTAAATATTTTCCTATTTCAAATCCGTAAAAACTTGTCCGTTCAGAATAATAATGGGCCATTAATCCACCCATTAGAAGCTGGACGAGGAAAATAGTGGCAACAAATAAAAAATATTTACCGATTTTTTTCTGGCTTGGGGTCAGATTCTTAAATCCGTCGATAACCTGGTCAATCGCCTCCCTATCTTCACCAGATAGCCAGATACGATTGATCATGATCACGGCACCAAAGCCTGCAAAGGCAAAACAGAATCCAGCCCATGTCCAGGTAAAGGTTTGGCTGGTAGGTTGGTTTCCTGCAATGGGTTCATAAGGCCAATTTTGTGTCCAGGATATGGTGCTGTTGGGGCGATGGCCTACGGATGTGAGGGCTGTATAGATAATAAATTCAGAAGTACTTTTGGCATCCGCCTGATTTAATGTATGAGCCCGCGAGTAACCGGCCTTGAAATTATCCTGTACTAATTCTTGAGATAAATTTTTTCTGACATCGACGATTGCCTGACTAAACGCAGTAGGAAAACGTAAAGATTTCTGTGTAAGATCAACGTTATGTAACATTATTTGCATTTTCCTTTGAATAAGGAATTGTTGATCTGAAGTTAATAAATGAAAAGACTGATGAAATTTTTCTTGGGCTAGATATTCTCGAATTGCTTTGGCAAGATCCACGAGAGTTTTGGCAGTATAATCGGGTCCAAACATGGATCCCATACCGTATAATCCACCGTAATCAATCAGATCGGCTTTTTGAAAACCTTGTTTTCCAAGAAAAACATCTTTGTCTGTGAATAAAACCTGATCTTGTGATGAAATGAATTGAACTGGAATAGGTGGGCTTTGCTGATAGGTGAATAATGTTGCCCATCCCATAAATAAAAAACATAGAAAGGCTGAAATTAAAAGTAGCCATTTCAATTTTCTGTTAACAGGGTTCCTGTTAAGCTTTGTAAGTATTTCTGATGTTAGAGTACTGATAACACCATCTTGATAATTACTTTTCATAGACTTATCGATTCAGTATTTTTAAATATATTTATTTGAAATAAAAGGATTCTTAATATTTAAGTAAAAGATTTATTTCAAATACATCTTATATAACGTTTAATATGAAAAGGCAATAAAGATGTATTTTAATTACATCTTTTTAATTTTTACGAATTAATAATAAAAATGGCGAATAAGTTTGATTGTAATTGAAAAAATGTTAAAAGATATTAATTGATTAGTAATAATGTTAATATATATAGAAAATTGATTTTCAATTATAAAAAAGAATTTATAACGAACTTAAATTAATATTTTAATTATTTTTTAATTATTTTATTCAAAAAAGATGCAAGATTTTTCTCTTTAAAAAGATATCCTGCAATATTTGCATTTTCTGCAGCCTGTAAATCAGTCGATTTATCACCAATCAAAAAAGAATGCTGACGATCAATGAATAAATCATGAATTGCATGTTCAATCATTCCTGGATGCGGTTTACGATCAGGGTGATCCTGTCGATACTTTTTAATCTTGGCTTCTGGATGGTAGGGACAATAATAAAAGGCATCAATAGCGGTATTATATTTTTTTAGTTTTTCTTGAATATAGCGATGAAAGTTCTGGACATCCCGTTCTGTGAAAAAACCGCGTGCAACCCCAGATTGATTGGTTACTACGACGGTAAGGAAACCGAGTTTCTTGGCTTGACAAATAGCTTCTTCAACCCCTTCAACCAAAATTAAATCTTCCAGACGATAAGGATAATTCGTATCGATATTGATAACACCATCCCGGTCAAAAAAGATTGCAGGTTTTATAAATTTTGATAAAAAACGGGACATTCGAGAATATTTTCTATTTCATTGATGATTGTTAAATAAAATAATTAATTCGTTTTGACCGGTTATGAAACAGAAATCAATTTAAAAGTTTTCTTATCACGTTTAAAGATTTATGATGATTTCAAATAAAGAAAGCGGTTGATTGTAAGATATAATAATAATTTATTAAAAAAATCATGTATAAAATTGCTTTTACAGAATAGTGAACTAATTCAATAGGAATTAATTTTAATCATAATTTATTTTAATTTTTTCATGCAAGGGTTAACGGATGCCTCAATATCGTTCATACATTTCTACTCATGGTCGTAATATGGCTGGTGCACGTGCTTTATGGCGTGCAACTGGAATGAAAGATGATGATTTTCATAAACCAATTATTGCTGTGGTTAATTCTTTTACCCAATTTGTTCCTGGCCATGTTCATTTAAAAGATTTGGGCCAGATGGTTGCAAAAGAAATTGAAAATGCCGGTGGCGTAGCAAAAGAATTTAACACAATTGCGATTGATGACGGAATTGCGATGGGGCATGATGGAATGCTATATTCCTTACCGAGTCGAGAGATTATTGCTGATTCAGTAGAATATATGGTGAATGCGCATTGTGCAGATGCAATGGTTTGTATTTCGAATTGTGATAAGATAACTCCTGGGATGCTAATGGCTGCAATGCGTTTGAACATCCCTGCTGTTTTTGTGTCCGGTGGTCCAATGGAAGCGGGTAAAAGTCATCTGGCTAATCATAAACTGGATCTGATTGATGCGATGATTGCCGCCGGTGATGATAATGTTCAAGATAGTCAGGTAACGGAATATGAGCGAAACGCCTGCCCAACCTGTGGTTCCTGTTCTGGTATGTTTACGGCCAATTCCATGAATTGTCTAACCGAGGTTTTGGGTTTTTCCTTTCCTGGTAATGGCACTTTGTTGGCTACGCACAAAGATCGCCAGTTTTTATTCAGAAGGGCGGGCAAAAGAATTGTAGAACTTTGTAATTCTTATTATAGGGATGGTAATGATAAAATATTGCCACGTTCCATTGCAACGAAAGAGGCCTTTGAAAATGCGATGGCCCTAGATATTGCTATGGGGGGGTCAACGAATACGATTTTACATCTTTTGGCCATAGCACAAGAAGGGGAAGTTCCTTTTACATTACAGGATATTGACCGTCTATCTCGTAAAATACCACAATTATGTAAAGTGGCCCCGAATACTCAGCTCTATCATATTGAGGATGTGCATCGGGCCGGAGGTGTTTACGGAATTCTGGGTGAACTGGCTAAAGCGAATTTATTGCATCTCAACACGATCACGGTCCATTCAGATAGTTTAAAGGATGCTATTCTTCATTGGGATATTATTTCAACACATGAAAAATCTGTTTTGGATTTTTTTAAAGCCGCTCCCGGTGGTATCCCTTCTCAACAGGCCTTTAGTCAAAATCAGCGTTGGAAAACGCTGGATCAGGATCGTGTTGGCGGCTGTATCCGTGATATTGAACATGCATATTCCAAAGATGGTGGACTGGCTGTTTTGTATGGTAATTTAGCCGAAGATGGGTGTGTTGTAAAAACAGCCGGTGTTGATCAATCAATTTTGGTATTTGAAGGCAAGGCACGTGTTTTTGAAAGCCAGGATAGTGCAGTTGAAAGCATTTTATCAGACCAAATTGAACCCGGGGATATTGTTGTTATTCGTTATGAAGGACCTAAGGGAGGTCCGGGAATGCAGGAAATGCTTTATCCAACCAGTTATTTGAAATCAAAAAATCTTGGGAAACTTTGTGCGTTATTGACAGATGGACGCTTTTCAGGTGGAACATCAGGTTTATCAATTGGGCATGTATCTCCAGAGGCTGCCGACAAAGGAACAATTGGCTTGGTTAAAGACGGGGATACAATTAAGATTGATATTCCTAATCGCTCCATTCATTTGCAGGTATCGGATGATATCCTGAAACAGCGCCGAAATGAGCAGGATCAAAAGGGCTGGAAACCTGTCAGGGCAAGAGCACGAAAAGTTAGTATGGCCTTGAAATCCTATGCGATGATGGCAACCAGTGCGGACAAGGGGGCTGTTAGAAATAGAAAATTATTTGATTAATTAAAACAACTACGCTTTTAGTGGGATAATTGTTTCATTATTTTATTGAAAGCGTATTATTTCGTAAAAAAATGTGTTTTGAAAATGCAATATAGGATTTTATTTAAAAAAGAATATTTTTAACTTTATAATTAAATCCATCTTTTATTCCATTAAATAAATATCTTAAGGATTGGACTCTATTTTTTTGAATCACGCATAAAAGGAAACATGTCATAATTCTGCATAAAGTTGAAGGCAAAGTAAAAAAAGGTTTGTTCCTGTAAATTTTATGGGTAATGATCAGGTTACGTACAAGATAATATAATTTCTTATTTGAAAAAATTTGGGAATGTAAAATAACATCATGTACAAAAATAAAATCTGGAACATACAGAATTTTATTATTTTTTTGTGACAAGTAATATGAAAAAGCCAAATCGTCAAAATAAATAAACAGATCATCTATTATTATATGGGCGTATTTTTTTAAAATGTTTTTATGAATAATGGTTCCTACAAACGAAAAGGTTTGTACCTCACAGATTGCATCAGACTGCGGTAAAAACTGTTTTGGGTTTATTTTATAATGTATTGTGGCCAGTAAAGTTGAAGGTATTTTTTTAAAGGGTATGTTCATGGAACATATTTTATAATCAGGGGTTAATACCCTGCAGCAAAAAATTTGATAATTGTCTTTTTTGAACTGGATAAAATTATCAAGCAAATTCTCAGCTGGATAGGCATCATCATCAAAGAAAAAAATCCAGTCTATGTCTAAAGACGCAATATATTGGGCACCGTACTTAAATCCACCCGCACCTCCAATATTATTTTTCATGCGCAAGATTTGTAGGCGGGATTCTTTTAGAGAGGATAGCCATTGTTCTGTACCATCTGTGGATGCATTGTCAATGACTATTATGGTATCAAATTTAAGGGCAAAAGTTGCGCGTAAACATAATTGTAATTTATTCAGCCGATTGTAAGTTACAATGAGAGCAGCACATTTCATTTATGGGAGAGCCATTTAAAAGAATACATATTTCTTTATATAGCATAAAACAATAGAATAAGTTAAAATAACAAATGGTTATTTAACTTCAGACTAGATATGAATAATATTCGATGCAAATAATTTATGCAATAAATTATTGGCGTCCCGTACGGGAGTCGAACCCGTGTTGCCGCCGTGAAAGGGCGATGTCCTAGGCCTCTAGACGAACGGGACAGAGGCAATGAAGGTTTTAATACATGGGTGTGATCTCTTGGTCAAGTAAAAAATATTAATTTTTTATAAAACTTGCATCTTTTATAAAAAAAGTTGTATTTTCCTTTCCATTCCATTGATTGTTACGTAACCATCCTGCCAAATGAACAGGTCGCCGGTTTTGAGAATCTTCTAAGAATACAGTTATCGGATTCTGATCTGCACGGAAGAGAAGGGCTTTTAAGGATTGTCTTTCTTCTCCCTGAATGATTAACCGTAAGGTATTCCCATCTTTGCCTATCCTGTCCGTACGGATAATGTGTACATAAGACAGGACAATGAGGGGTTCTTCATTTCCATTTCCAAAGGGAGCCAGATTTTCAATCTGTTTGGCCAGTTCAACGGAGGCTCCTGCTGGAGTGATGACGGTTTCAATTTCTAAATCTGCGACAGTCGGATAATGAGTGGCCTGGTTTAAATAATGATTAAGAAAATCGTGTAATTTCTGGCTTTTGTCTTTATGATAGCAATAACCGGCGGCCATTGTATGACCTCCTCCCTGGATTAATAAATCAGCCTGTTTTGCTGCGATAATAGCGGCTCCCAAATCTAGGCCAGGAACAGACCGGCCAGAGCCTTTGACGGTGCCATCCTGTAGTTCTGTCCCGATTAAAATTGGACGGTTGATTTGTTCCTTGATGCGGCCTGCAACAATGCCAACGATACCGGAATGCCATTTTGGATTGCTAAGCATAATGACGGCATTACCTTGTCTATATTGTTCCATTGCTTGTTCGGTGGCCTGATCCAATACATCTTTTTCAATATTCTGCCGTTGTTTATTGATGGTATCCAGACGCTCGGCAATCAGTCTTGCATCAAAGGGGTTAGAGTTCGTTAAAAGCTGTAATCCAAGACTTGCTTCGGAAATACGTCCACCAGCATTAATTCTCGGACCTAATGCGAATCCGCAACTAAAGGCGTTGGGTACTTGCGTAATTCCAGCAACATCCAATAAGGCAGCCAACCCTATACGTTCACGTTTTGCTAGGATTTTCAAGCCTTGCGTGACAAAGGCTCTATTTAAGCCTGTCAAAGGCATAACGTCACAAATTGTCGATAAAGCGACGAGATCCATTAATTTAAAAAGATTAGGTTCAGGGTTGGTTTGAAAATAATTTTTTTCCCGCAGATTTCGGGTAATTGCAATGGATGCAATAAAGCTTACTCCACCGGCACAAAGATTGCCTAGTCTGGATGTGCAGTCTAAACGATTAGGATTGACGGTTGCATAAATATTGGGAACGATCTCTGATTTATGGTGGTCAAAAACGATAAGGTCTGTTTTTTCCTGATTAATCTGATCAAAAACGGAATGAGCTGCGGTTCCACAATCGACACAGATGATAAGGGTTGCCCCTTGTTGAATAAGCTGTTCCAGCGCTTGCACATTTGGACCATAACCTTCCTTGAAACGATCTGGAATGTATGAAATGGCTTGATTTCCCAGCATGGAAAAAAAATCGCTAAACAGGGCTGTGGCACAGCCACCATCTACATCATAATCGCCAAATATGGCAATTTTCTCATGGTTAATTATGGCATCGGCAATACGTGCTGCCGCTTTGTCCATATCTTTTAAACAAGAGGGATTGGGGAGTAATGCTTTAAGGGTTGGGGATAAAAAAAAAGGCAAATTTTCCGCGGAAACCCCTCTTAATGCCATCATGCGACCAACAACCTCGAAAAGGGAAGCTTTCTGAGCAATCGCTTGTGCCTGACGATCCAGAAAATGCTGGTCCAGAGAAGAATGACGCCATACCCACTGGCGTCCTGAAAGACTTTGACTGACATTAAGGACTAGAGAAGAGGTTTCCGACATAGAGATTTGAGGAATTTAAATAGTTGTTTGAGGTTTGTTACGCGGGTCGTGGCAAGCGTTAATGAAACGGATGGTTTTTGATACTGATCTCGTAACTATTGAATTTGTCCATACATGATTTCCTTTCCAGCGTACACCTTTAAGGATATCACCATTTGTAACCCCTGTTGCCGAAAATAAGACATTTCCATTGGCCATGTCATGAAGGGAAAGTTTGCGTTGCGGATCAAGGGGATTCATCTTTCTGGCACGATCAATCTGCTCTTTATTTTCAAAAAGCAGTCTGCCCTGCATTTGCCCATCAAAACAACGTAATGCCGCAGCAGCAAGAACGCCTTCTGGGGCACCACCTGATCCTATGACAATATCAACATTACTTTTTGGGAGACAAGTTGAGATAATGCTGGCAACATCGCCATCAGAAACTAGTTTGACATGAGCGCCGGCTTCACGGGCTTTGGCAATAATTTCCTCATGACGCTCTCTTTCCAAAATGCTGAGAGTTAAATCAGAAACATCAACTTTTTTCGCTTTTGCAAGGTTCATTAAATTAGTTTTAACATTATTATCTATGTCAATGACACCTTCGGGGTAGCCCGGACCAATGGCAATTTTGTCCATGTAGATATCAGGGGCATGAAGAAAGTTCCCCTTTTCCGCCAGTGCAACGACAGTGATCGCATTGGGCAGATTCTTGGCAACGAGATTTGTTCCTTCCAATGGATCGACAGCAATATCCATTTCGGGTCCGCCAGCCCCAACTTTTTCACCAATATAAAGCATGGGAGCCTCATCCATTTCACCTTCACCGATTACGACGGTGCCTGAAATGGCAACAGTATCAAAAGCTTGCCGCATGCCTTGAACGGCTGCTGCATCAGCTTCGTTTTTCTTGCCAAGTCCAACCCAGTGAAAGGACTTAAGTGCTGCAGCTTCCGTCACGCGTACGAGTTCAAGCGCCAAGTTTCGATCAGAGACGGTATAACCAGATTGAAAAGGAGGCTTATTCATGATTTAAAATTTCCTTGTATGTAATGATTATGGCTCTTCAATGCGGATTATGATGGGTTTTTCCAGAATTGCAGGAAGGTCATAAATTGCTTTTAATGACTTTAATAAAGAACTTTCCCTGTTTTTATGAGTCACAAGTACGATAGGAACCGTATTTTCAGAATCAGTAGTCATATGATTTTTATGTTGCAACAGGCTTCGTAGGGAAACATTGTTTTCTTTGAAAATGGTTGCAATATCAGCCACAACACCTGGTTTATCCTCAACAATAAGACGTATATAATAGGCTTTGTTAAAATCCGAGTTGGGGACAAGTGTTGCGGGACGGAGTTCATTCCAGTCCGTTCCCCACATGGGTATTGTATTGCCTCTGGCGATATCGATGATATCAGCGCAAACAGCCGTGGCGGTTGGGCCTTCGCCAGCTCCGGCACCTTCAAGCATCAGATAACCTGAAAATTCGCCTTTTGTTCTGATGGCATTAATTACGCCATTAACACGGGCCAAGGGAGAGGACTGAGGCAAAAGTGCGGGATGAACACGTAATTCCAGTTTGTTTTCTGAATGATATTGTGCCATACCCACCAATTTAATCGTGTAACCCAATTCTTGGGCATAATGGATATCATGTGGAGAGATGTTTCGAATTCCTTCAACAAAAATATCTTTGAAATTGAAAGTATACCCAAAACCAAGGCTTGCCAGAATGGCAAGTTTATGGGCGGCATCAAGTCCATCAATATCGGTGGATGGATCAGCTTCGGCATATCCAAGTTGCTGAGTTTCCTTTAGGATGTCTTCAAAACCTCGTCCAGTTCTTGTCATGGTGGTCAACATGTAGTTACAGGTTCCGTTTAAGATTCCGCCAATTTCAATCAGGCGATCTGCCGCCAAGGCTTCTTTGATGGTTTTAATAATTGGAATTCCACCTGCAACGGCAGCTTCAAAAAGTAATGGAACATTTTGACTGGCAGCCATTTTGGCAAGTTCGTTACCGTGCAGAGCAATCAGGGCCTTATTTGCTGTAACAACAGCCTTTTTATTTTTTATTGCTTCACAGACAAGTTCATAAGCCGCTCCATTTGTACCGCCGATCAATTCAACAACAACATCTATATCAGGATCAGTTGCAAGATCTAACGGATCTTCGTACCATTTAAAAGTTGTTAAATCAATATTTCGATTTTTATGGCGGTTTTTGGCATTCACGGCATGGATGCGGATCGGGCGTCCAGCACGGTTCGTTATAGTTTTTTGATTATTTTGCAATAATCGTAACACGCCAATTCCTACGGTTCCAAGACCAGCGATTCCAAGGTTTAAGGGTTTATTAACCGAAGGATTATCCATAAAATTTCTCCGAGCAAGATATATATTTTTTCTTAAATAAAGATAGTTGCGCTATTTAGAATAAGCCTGCATGAAATGTTTTATTGAACGGCAGGCTTGTCTCAATCTTTGGGTATTTTCCACCAGACCAATTCGAACATGATCGTCACCATATTCACCAAAACCAAGACCAGGGGCGACAGCAACCTGGGCTTCCTTGAGAAGGAGTTTGGAAAAATCAACACTTCCCATTGATTTAAACTGTTCAGGAATGGGGGCCCATGCAAACATGGAGGCTTCAGGGGAAGGAACATTCCATCCAGCTGAATGCAACCCTTTGATTATGGTATCCCTTCTTTCTTTATATAGGGTCCGAATTTTTTCTACATAATCCTGGGGATTGTTCAGGGCTGCTGTTGCGGCAACTTGAACTGGTGTGAAGGCCCCATAATCTAAATACGACTTGATTCGGGTTAGTGCAGCAATCAGTTTTCTGTTACCGGCGGCAAAACCGATACGCCAGCCAGCCATTGAGTAGGTTTTAGACATGGAAGTAAATTCGACAGCGATATCTTTTGCTCCTGGTATTTCCAAAATGGAGGGTGGAATTTTCTCACCAAAATAAATTTCAGCATAAGCCAAATCAGAGAGAATCCAGATTGATTCTTTTTTTGCAAATTGAACGAGCTCACGATAAAAATCCAGATCTGCCAAATAGGCGGTGGGATTTGAAGGAAAATTGACGATAAGGGCGGTGGGTTTCGGAATGGAATGTTTAACAGCACGATGCAGTGCCTCCAGCATATGTTCATCTGGTTTTGCAGGAATTGAGCGAATTGCAGCACCAGCGATAATAAATCCAAATTGATGAATGGGATAGGAAGGATTGGGAACAAGAATAGTATCGCCAGGACTGGTGATTGCAGAAGCCAGGTTTGCCAATCCTTCCTTTGATCCCAAAGTCACGATTGTTTCATGTTCAGGGTCAAGGGTGACATTAAAACGTCTTTGATAATAATTTGCAAGGGCTTTGCGTAGACCGGCAATTCCACGGCTGACGGAATAACCGTGGACACGGGGGGCAGAGGTTGTTTCAATTAATTTTTGGATAACATGTTCAGGGGGACGGCTATCTGGATTTCCCATACCCAGATCTATAATATCTTCTCCACGTGCTCGTGCGGCCTTTTTAGCGGCATTTACTTCAGCAAATACATAAGGTGGCAGGCGACGAATACGATGGAATTCTTCTGTCATGACATAGGCTCGTTTGAATAGAATAAATTGAAATTAAAAAAGAAAATACTAATTGTCCATACGAATCCGAACGCCATGTCCAAACGCATAGGCCCGGATTACAATAGCGGATTCTGGTACATTATGGGCGATTAATAATTTTGCAACTGTTTTTGCACGTAGCAAGGCAAGTGAAACCGCCGCAGTTTGTGTATCGGGGTCAAGAGAGGTTGTGTCACCATATCCGTGAACAAAAACGGTTCTGCCTTTTCTTTGCCAGGCAATATTATTTATTATATCTTCTTGTTTGGCATAAGGCGTGTCGGAATCAATCGGAAAACGTATAAGCGTTCCTGTTGGTTCCTTAAAGGATAAACCTGAAGGATGGGATGGAGGGGGAAGGTTGATGTCCGGTGGGACATCAAAATCAGGGAAGTGGGATGGAGGGGGGGGATTGACGGGAATAGAGGGAATTACAACATTTTGTTCATCAATTCTTTCCCTAAGTTCTGGCATAACCACGGGTTCGGTTTTATGGGATTCGACAGTCTCGACTGGTTTAACCGATTTTTCTTTTTGATTGATCGTGTTGTGAATATCCGAGTTCTGGTTTGGTTGAGGTGGCTCTCCTGCCGCATCAAAATTCGCAGAGGATGCGAGATTTTCCGCAGGTTGCATGTTGGTGTTCTGACCAGGTTGATTATTGACAGGTTTGGTTTGAACGGACGATTTTGCAGGTGGGTTATTCTGCTGTGCAGGTAATGGAGGAATATCAGGAATAATAATTGGGTTTTTTACATTTTGCCACTGTGTCTCATTTCTATCCTGTGAGAGAGAATCTGTGATTGCATTACGTAAATCTTGGGAGGGCAGAGGAGGGGAGGCTGTTGGTGTCAACCCTACATAGGGATATTTCTGATCATTTCCCGGAACAGGCAGCCTGGGTTGAGATACAATGCCGCCTTCTATATCATGATATGCGTTTACGGGGGCTTTAATAAACACAGATTGGGAGCATCCCCCCAGACAGAAGAGATTGAAAAATAAGAAATATCGTAAAATTGGCTGCTGGATGGAAGACACTCTATCTATACCCTTCTATACCCTTAATTTATAAAATAAAAACATATTTGATGAATTTTATAGTGTTTATAGGTTTTTTCTTAATACGCTATTTTGTTTCCATAATATAGAGAAATAATCTTTTCCCCCTGATTTATAAGATAAATTGCAGATCATAATACGTTTTGTTGTGTAAAAATGATAATTTTACAGGCATATATAAAAAACTGATCAGTGAATAAAAAAAATTTTCATTTATCAATGTAGGGTGTATAAAAAATAGAGTAAATAAAATAAAAATTGTTTTTTTGAAAAGATAATTTGAAGGAAGATATTGGTGAAGCTTATGCAGCTTTCAGATGGTGGACAAAAACATTTCAGTGACAGTGATCCAGATGATGAAGAGAAAAAGGAGGATAAAAATTTTCCTGAGGCTGGTGCAAATAATGAATTGGAAAATAAACTTTTCAAAGAACGTACAATTCTAATTTTTGGTGAAGTGAATGACAAGCTTGCAAGGGAAATAAGCGGGCGTTTGTTGGCCCTGGCTTATGAGTCGTCTAAGCCGATCAATATTTATGTCAATTCGCCTGGCGGTCATGTGGAAAGTGGTGATACAATTCATGATATGATCCGTTTTGTGGACAGCCATGCACCGATTAACATGATTGGTACAGGATGGGTCGCATCGGCAGGGGCCCTGATTTATGCCGCAGGACGTAAAGAACGACGTTTCTGTTTAGCCAATACACGTTTCTTATTGCATCAGCCAATGGGTGGGGTCAGAGGACCGGCGACGGACATTGATATCGAGGCCAGGGAAATTATAAAAATGCGTGAACGTTTGAATGCAATTTTTGCAAAAGAGACTGGACATTCTTATGATAAAATTGCCAAAGATACCGATAGAAATTATTGGATGTCTGCCCAGGAAGCCATCAAATATGGGCTTGTTAACCGTATCATCCATAAATTATCAGAACTGAAATGATTTAAAAAATTAATGATTTTAAAAGTAAGGAGTCGATTTGGAAATGTCTGACTTGGAAGCAATTTATACGCAATTACCTGAAGATTTACATACCTTGCCTCAGCCAAAATCAGATAAAGAGCTCGAGGAGATGAATTATCGAGTGCGCCATTGGATGAGTAATATTCCAGGCTCGATTAAAATCGGTAGTAAAGAGCATAGGCAAATGGTATGTCAGATGTTCCGTGAGACTTTTAATCCTTACAGACCAACTTTTATGGACTGGCCAAAGCTTACCGATCAGGAAATTGATCGTTTAAAATCGTTGCCTATTTGGGATATCGCTGTGCAGACAGAGGGCAAGGCCCGTTTGAGGATGGCTGCCTATGTCAAAGAAATTGTGGATCCAGAATGGGCTGATGCCATTGCACGGAATGCGTGGGAGGAAAATCGTCATAAGGAAGTTCTTTCTGATTTGGTCAGGTTTTATGGTATCCCTCTTGCATCAGAATCCCCTTATTCGGTTCCAAAAGATCCGGAATGGGCCTATTTGGTAACAGGATTTAGTGAATGTTGGGATAGTTTTTATGCTTTCGGTTTGTTTGCAATCGCAGAAAAGTCTGGATTTTTCACGAAAGAACTGATTGAAACCTTTGAGCCTGTTATGCAGGAAGAATGTCGCCATATCCTTCTATTTGCAAACTGGTTGGCTTGGCATCGTGCGAATTTGCCCTGGATAAAACGTATCTTGTTTGAACTAAAAGTTATCGCTGTTCATGCATTTTTGGTTTACGAACGGATCGGTTTGATTAAAACGATGGATGCAGAGGGAGAGGAGCATTTCCAAGATAATAATTTCACGATTAACGGAGTTGCTGAGCTGGGTAATGAAAAAACGACCCTTGCTGATTTTCTTCGCTTATGTCTTTCAGAAGATGATCGTCGTTTTTCTGGTTATGACCGTCGTTTATTACGTCCAGAAACAGCACCCTTTTTGACAAAAATGGCTCTTTGGCTTCTTCCTAAAAAGCTGCTTAATAAACAATTGGTTGGCTGAACGTTGGTCTGGGTTAATGCCTCATTATTTTAAGGAGGCATTAAAGTGTTACACAAAACTGCTTGGCGATACGACCCGATTTCAGGCTGTTGGGGACTTGACCCAAAAGTTTGAATTCATCGATATATTGGGCAACCTGCTCCCACAAGTTATCATTTATTATGGCCATATTTCTGTTTTCATTCAAAAACATTTTTAATATTTCTTCAGGTCTCATTTTCTGCCATTCATCAGTTAGGATTTGACTAGCTTCCTGAATATGCTGTGATTGCCATACGGAGGCATTTCGAATTGCTGTTGCAAGATATTTGAGTGCAAGTGGATTGGATTGTTGAAAATGATTTGAGATTCCCAAAACATAATTGATTCTTTGACTCCAGCTACCTGTCTGGCTCCCGGCAAGTTGGAACAATTTTTTATTGTTATGATGAAGAATTTGCCAGATAAAAGGGTCAGAACCTATTAATGCCTGTATTTGACCTGATAAAAGAGCGGGAAGTAATTCATCTTTTTCCAGTTCAACCCATTTAACATTCAAATCCGGATTTATGCCTTTACGTCTTAGAAGAATAGAAAAGAATAGTTTTTCTTTTTCGGAATGAGGTTGAATTCCAATGGATAGATTTGCCAAATCCATCAATCTTTGGATTTTTTGTTTATGTGTAACCAATAACCGAAAATCCCCACCATTTAAACCAATCATTAATTTTCCACCTTCAGAGCGGGATTTAAGAAGTTGTGGCAGCCAGTCCAGAATGGATAAAATAGCCGCATCACACTGATTGGTCTTGAGTAGATCGAAAATCTGGGTTTTATTTTTAATATTGGCAATGGGATCAAGGCTTATTTTGTAATGTTTCAGAAAACCTTTTGTCTGGGCAATGGTGAGAAGCTGGTTTTCTTCATTCTTTAGGTATGCAATACGAATCATTTGTGGTGAGATATCCTGAGGCATTATCTCGGGATCATGTTTGTTGATGGAATGATATAATCCCATTCCTGTTAAAGAGCCTATTGCCCCTAGTCCAACCAGTAAATTACGGCGATTAAAAGATTTTTTTGTTTTATTTGAAAAAGGGGTCATAGAGCAAATTCTAGAAAATGAAAAAAATTGGATTTTATACAAAAAAACACTTTACCATTAATTTTAAATTAGGTATACAAAGTCTACTAAATGATCCCGAATAGCTCAGTTGGTAGAGCAAGCGACTGTTAATCGCTCGGTCGTAGGTTCGAGTCCTACTTCGGGAGCCATCTAATTTAAAAGATGTGCAAAAAACAAGTTGATAAATTATATCACCTAATAAATATCATTCCTGTAAAATTGGCTATTGTTCTTGATGTTGATAATTTGGAGTAGAGTCAATTGTCAAACCTGTTTAAAAGTTAGTCGATAATTAATAATGATACTATTATTAAATAGTATCATGGGTTTGGGTTATTGAATGCAGTGGGCATTAATTTGTATTATTCATTAATGGATATATATATGGATGTTAAATGAAGACCATAAATTTAAAATATATACCCATTTATTGAATCATTGAAAGTTATTGGTGCTCTGTAACATGTATAGACATTTCTATCATGTCTTTTGTCTTGGGTTTAATAATTTGCATTTGATTCATTAGTGTTCCAACCTCAAGGCACATCACTTGATTCCATAATGATGCAGGAAATTGATCTAAGGTTTTGGCTTGTTCTTTCCAAGGTGTCCATAACACGGCAGAATGTGAGAAAGGAGCTCGGATGATAATGTTTCTTTTCCATATAGGATCAAAAATAGTTATTTCAGAGGGAACATCACTGTAAATTCGATCAACGGGACCAGTTAAATGGTGAAAGAATTTTTGTATGCCTGATTTCTGCTGACCCAATGCATTTTGTTCTGTATAGGTTAGATTTTCCAATCCATGAATATGGATATTACGGATATCACTGACATGGAAATAGTTATGTAAAGCCTGAGTTATGGCAATATCCTGGTTACTTTTGTTTTCAATATGAAGTTGTATGCTTAAAATCTCATTAAAACATATAATGAATTTCAATTCCGTTTCATGTGGCCATTCCGGAGTTAATGTTGGTGAGGTTTGTAGACTATTAATGATAATGATCCCTGATTTTGATGCATCAAGCTGATGATTTTTCCATTCAATGCAACGTGCAAAGCCATGCGATAATGCGGGATGAGTTAGGCTATGCATATTTTGGACTATTGAAGGATTGGCTTTAAGATGACCGAACCAGGGCCTGCATAACGGGATGCCACTTCTTATGGCTTTGCCATCCTGATAGGTAGCCTTTGAATTTCCCCATAAAATATCCGGCTTTTTAAGAGATCCATAACGTATGATCTGAGCTCTTTTAGGAATATAATCGAGAAATTTGTCTAAAAAATGTAAACGTAAGGCTTCATAGGGACCATATTGAATTTTTTCAATTTTCATTTTCTTCCATTGAAATAATATTGATGATTAAAATGACCTACTTGCTATAAAAAAACAAATAAGACAATTTAGGTTTATAGTCCTAATAAATCTATAAGCCAAAACATATAATGGTTGTTTTTTAATGATGCAGAATTTGGGTGGAATAAATGAACAAAAGAAGTGATTTGATTCCATGTTGTAAAAATCGTGTCGTTTCGTCCAGTTTTGATTATTCCTTGAATTTTGGAAAAATAGATTTTCGCAAACATCCTGAATATTATCGCATTGGCAAGGGAGAACAAGGAGTATTGCTGGTCGAGCCATACAAGTCAGAAATATTGCCTTATTGGCAATTTGCGACTGTTGAAAAGGCAAGGGAAAGCAGTGAAAAGATATATCAATTATTTTTGCAGTATTTGAAACAAGAAGATTTTGTTGGGGCTGATATGGCGCGTAAATTTTTGCAGATAGGTTATACGCGTGCCCGACGTTACGCTAATCATAAAGATGGCAAAAAATATAATGGATTTGTTCCCAAAGATAAAAAGGGTTTGAGTGGATCTCATGGTCGTCAGGAGTTACCCAAAGGTTTTGAGGATCCGATTAAGGCAAAAGCGGCATCAGTTTTTAAACAGAAATGGAAACAGGCAAGAGAACATTCAAAATATAAAAGTTTGAAAGAGAATTTTGTAAAAAAAGTTTCAAAAACAGCGGTCAATAATTAAGGTATTATAAAAGTTTTTTGCTCTTTTCCAAGAATATAACCATTTTGTTTTAAGTAGGTATGCCAATATTTTTCAATTTGGCATAATCATGGTAACTATTTGGTAAATTTTTTTACTGTGGTTAAATTCAGCTGCATGGCACAGCTCATGGAGGATAACATAATCAATGGCGGCGGGATTTGCCTTGATTAGATGTTGAGTTAAGGTAATGATCACATTATTTTTTTGATTATAACTACCCCATTGATTTTTCAATTCGTAACAAAGGTGGTTTATTTTGCCAATCAATTCAACAAATTCTTGATTTTAAAAGGGAAAGACGTTCAGAAAAAACCTCTAAAGCCTCAAATTTATACCAGTTTTGAAGCATGCTATAGATACTTGACGGAAAATTCTCTCGAACTGTTATTGCAATATGATGATCAATTAACTGGATAGTTTGTGCCTGATTGGTTATTTTAAGAATTTTTAAAGGATAAAGGTGTCTTAAATAAAGATGTTTTTCATGATTGATATACTGGTAATGGGATTCTTGAAATATAGGATTGGTGAAAATCCAGTTCTTATGATAATCCAGAATTTCAAGAACACGCTGATGGGAAACAGATGGATGAGCCTTTATTTTGATAATTTTATCTGTAGTGATTTCAAGGGTAATTCTGTTCCTATTATGATTATGAGTTAGATGAAGCTGACAGTTGAATTTTTGATTTTTACAAGAAAAATCAAAATGTTTGACAGGATAATCCAAAATAAAACAGATTTTGAAGGGGACAATTATATCATAATACAAGATGGCTGGGGTGGGAGGATTCGAACCTCCGCATGGCGGAATCAAAATCCGCTGCCTTACCGCTTGGCTACACCCCAAGGTTTGTTAAAGCATCTTTTAAAGGAGTTATTAGGTTTCGTAAAGAGGAAAAATAAAAAAATTTTTAAAATTTATTGTTGGTTTCCATCTTTATCTGAATAATAGGAAGTATCCACTTGATTCTTCTTTTTTCCATTTTGATCTGTTACAGTTCTTTGAACACAATAACGAGCAAATTTTCCAGCTTTTTTAAAGCTTTTATCTAATGAAGCCATGGTTTGGGATAAATCTGGGCTTTCATCTTTTAACCAGATACGCATATTTAGCGCCCAAATGGCTGTCAGTCCCTTTATACAAGCAATTCCACGTAGGCCGCTTGTGTTGATTTCCGCTGCTTCAGCTAGCCATTTCATACTGTTTTGAATGGCTATCTGTAGAAGAAATGCTAATGGAGGGTTAAGGGGTAAGGAATGAATTGCAGAAATCAAACCTTGTCGATATTGTTGGAACGTATCAAACCGTTCCATAAAAAGATCGAATAAATATTCAGGAACGGGTTGATGCTGGTAGGATTGTTTCAATGCAGCCTGATCGGCGAGACGGTTCAGATAAAGTAAAAGGGAGGATTTGCAAGGGAATAATTTTCGTGCCATATCAAGCGAAACATTACAGCGTCGTGCCGCGTCACTTAATGACATGGCGTTCCATCCTTGTTCTGCCGCCAGATCCATGGAATTTTTTAAAATACGGTGGCGTATTTCTTCATCAGACATCATCAATCTCCTATATTGCTTTTGTTATTTTATGAAGATAAAGCCCTGGAACGATCTGCAGCTGCCTGTAGGGCCTTAGAAAGAATATGGGGCCATGCATCGGGTTGAATTAGAACATTAACAGATTGTTCTGTTATCCCGTTAGGGGTCGCAACATTTTTTCTTAGTGTTTCCGCCTCTTCCCGGGAATGATTCAATAATGCGGCAGAGCCAATTACGGTTTGTCTGGCTAAAAGACGTGCCAGGTCTTCTGACAATCCTTTCTCTTGTCCTATCTTTTGTAACAATTCCGCTAATAGGAATATATAGGCGGGCCCACATCCAGCAATTGCTGTGGCGATGTCAATTTCCTGTTCTGTATCAAGCCATGCGATTTTACCAATGGCATTAAACAATCGTTCTGCAATTTGTTTTTGATCCGATTGTGTTTGGGAGTTGGCAATCATGCTGGTCATACCTAATCCTAATTCCGAAGGGGTATTAGGCATAACTCTGATAATAGACTGATGATCTCCGAATTGTTGTTGTAACCAGGCAAGCGTTTTCCCGCCAAGAACGGAAATAACAGGTATATTTTTACACCATGGTTTTAAATGGGGGATAAGTTCGGCAGCTTGATCCGGTTTGACGGCAAGTACAACAGCTTCTGGTTGAAACGTTTTTGGAACATCCTGAATAGTATGTGCCAATTGATGTGGAGTAACTAGATCGAAATCATGTCGATTAACAATGAAAGAATGATTCAAGCCTTTTTTTATCCAGCCTTTTAACATGGCTTTCCCCATATGCCCGCAGCCAATCATTAAAAGGGAGGGAAGTAGTGATGACATAATGAATTCCTCGATCAATAGTGAATAAAATAGGATTGTTTCTTTGTATATGATTGTAAGAATTCTAACATAAAAACGTTCAAATAAAAATATTTGTACATTGTCAGAAAAACCATATTTATTTAACAAAAATTAGTATTAAATAATTAGTATAAACTTTAATGTTTTATTTCATGAAAGAAAATTGTTCCATCATTTTTTTTAAGTTAAGTGCGTCCCAAGGCATGTGTTCTGCAAAAGTTATTCCGGCTATATCCGTTACGAGGGAAACATCCTGGATGATTTTGCTCAATTGGGGAATGGTCATTTCTTCTTTTACGTTATTAAAGGTTTGTGGTGAGATGGGATTATTTGAAAATTGCGAATAAAAAGATCGGGGATTAAGGACATCAACGTCCACATGTATTGCAAGATGCTCAAAATTGTTTTTTCTAATCCATGCCAAAATGGCTTGATTATCTGGGGTAAGATCAGGACTGGCAATGGTTTGCAATCCTAAATCATGTACAATTTTTTTTCATAGGCATTGTTATAATTATGAATGCCAATGATTAAAACCTGGTTGGCTTTAAAAGGTAATCTGACTTCATTTGCAAGATATGGATCACCTTTTCCCAATAAATTTCCCAAAACCATTGCATGTTCTCGATCAAAATGTTTGGGGGTGGAAATATCGGGATGGGAATCAATCCATAACAACCCTATTTTTCCGTTATAATGTCTATTGAGATAGGCAAAAGGCGCTTGGTTAACAATACAAGTACCGCCGAATGTAATAATCCAATCAGGTTCGTGTTCATCTATAATTTTTTGCGTTGCTTTTAATTGATGAATAATGACATCTTGCCAAACAACACCATTTTCCCTGGTTCTTTGTTGTTGATGATAAGGTTCAATGGGAACTTCAACAATCGGGGATGTATTATTTTGGGGAGCTAAGAAAGTTAACAGACGAGCTCCCAGGGGGGTAGATCTTGCCGGAGGGTTGATTGTCATAATCTCCACTTTGCCATTCTGGAATTAGAAGTCTTAGGGTTTTGCAATGTTCAGTTTTATAAATCATAATTATTTTTCTTGTCTGAAAATTCAATGGAATTAAATTATTGAGCAAAAAGGAATTATGGATCAACAAGATAGCTAGAATTCAAGTTATTTTTGTACCGTTAGGCACGGGGCGTTCCACGGTTGTAATAACGATTCCATCTTCTGTTTCAAAACCTGTTAGTAAGAATTGCGAACGAAAAGGACCAATTTGTTTTTCAGGAAAATTAATAATTCCTATAATTTGTTTATGAATTAAATCCTCGGGCTGGTAGAGTTTAACCAGTTGAGCGCTTGTTTTAAGCTTGCCATAGTGTCCAAAATCAACCCATATTTTATAGGCGGGTTTACGGGCTTCAGGAAATTTTTCTATTTTTATAATGGTTCCAGTTACCATTAAAATTTTTTCAAAATCTTTCCATTCTATTAAATCCATCAATAAAATTTCCCTGGATTGATCAATATAAAAGGGGTTTGAAATATCCCCCTGTTAAAATATTTACGATTAAATATTTGCTTTTTTTTCTAATTCTGTGATTTTTTCCTCAAGTTTTTTGACATGTTCTTCTAATTTTTCTTGAGCGGCACGGGTACGGCTGGCAATTTCTGTAACAATTTCAAATTCATCACGTCTGACCAGTTGAAGGGTTGACAAAACCTCATCAACCCGTCCCTTGACAATGGCAGCAATCTCTTCCTTGATACCACTGAAAACAGAAAATACACTGCCAGAAGCATGAGAGGCATCGTCAAATATTTTTTTTGGATTAGGCATGATTTTTCCTTATTATTATTTCAAAATTAGTAAATTAGTATAAGTTAATCTAATACGTTATCAAAGTTATAATATAGCATGTTTTTTTTAATTTATAATTTATGTGTATGAAAACAATATGATTATTATCACTGGTGCAACAGGGTTTATCGGTTCTTGTTTACAGGCCAGACTCTATGATTTGAAAGAGAAGACGGTTGTAATTGACTGGTTGGGGGATGAGGGAAAATGGCGCAATATTGCAAATCATGTGCCAACAGATTTAATTTTTCCTGAATATATTGATGATTTTCTGGTGCAGCATTGCAAAGTAATAAGGGCTGTCATTCATTTGGGTGCAATTAGTGAAACAACGGCCCGTGATGGGGATCTGGTTTGGAAAACCAATGTCAATTTGTCAAAAAAATTATGGCATTGGTGCGCTTTGAATCAGGTAAGATTTATTTATGCTTCATCTGCCGCAACCTATGGGGGAGCCAATCAGCTGGAGGAATTTACAGATGAACCCAACCATATTGCAGATTTAAAACCCTTGAATTTGTATGGGTGGTCCAAACAGGTTTTTGATCGATTTGTATTGGAACAGGTTAGGAATCATCAACCTGTCCCCCCGCAATGGGCCGGATTAAAATTTTTTAATGTATATGGACCAAATGAATATCACAAGGGTAAGATGATTTCAGTTGTAAAGGTCAAATTTGATGATATTCAGAAGGGAGGTGTTCCCCGTTTATTCAAGTCTGATCGCGATGGTTTGACAGACGGTGCCCAGGCCCGTGATTTTATTTGGGTTGGGGATGTTATTGAAATTATTTTATGGCTTTTAAACAATCCCGATGTAAATGGAATATATAATTGTGGTACCGGACAAGCTAGAACCTATCTTGATTTGGCATATGCCGTCTGTGATGCGGTTGGCTGTAAAAGAGAGGTTGAATTTATAGATATGCCCCAGAGTTTGCAGGGACAATATCAATATTTTACCCAAGCTGACATGACACGTTTGAAAGTTGTCGGATATCAACGGGCATTTACCTCATTGGAAGAAGGTATTTCAAAATATATTCAGGATTATCTTTTACGGCCAGACCCTTATTTATAAGGTCATATTTTTTAATGAAAGACAGGTTTTATGTCATCTCCCTTGTATTATCCTAATTTTGATCCTGTTATGTTGCATATCGGCCCCTTATCGATACGTTGGTACGCTATGGCCTATATAGCAGCATTGCTTGCCGGTTGGTTTTTGGTAAGACGATTGGTTCAAAGGGAACCCGTGGTTGCAACTGTTACACAAGTTGATGATTTTTTAACTTGGGCGACGTTGGGCGTTATTTTGGGGGGACGTTTGGGATATGTTTGCTTTTATCAGCCTGCTTATTATTTAACGCATCCATTACAGATCATTCAGGTATGGCATGGAGGAATGTCCTTTCATGGTGGTGCTTTGGGGGTTATATTCGCCTTAATAATATTCACCCGTTATAACCGTTTAAGTTTTCTTGGTTTTTCTGATCGTGTCACAACCGTAGTGCCTATGGGACTAGGATTTGGAAGATTGGCAAATTTTATTAATGGGGAGCTAGTGGGTCGTGAAGCTCCGGACTGGCTACCCTGGCGTATGATTTATCCCGGTGTTGAAGGTGCAAGACATCCATCTGAATTATATGAATGTTTTTCAGAAGGTGTGTTGCTATTTTTTATCATGCTTTGCTTGATTCAATGTAAAGCCATTCGAGAGCGGCCAGGATTTCTTTCCGGTGTGTTTCTATTGGGGTATGCCATGGCACGAAGTTTTTGTGAGTTGTTTCGTGAGCCAGATGCTTTTTTGGGTTACTTTGCTTTTGGTTTGACGATGGGGCAAATTTTATGTATCCCAATGGCGATTGCCGGGATATATTTCATTTGGCAGTCTTATCAATTGCCGAAATTGCAAAATTTGACAGTTTCTGAAAAGTAAAGGCAGAAATGAAGAATTGTTCAGAAATGCGATTGGATCAATTTATGGAAAAGGCAAATGCCGCCTATTATGAAAAAAGGGATCCATTTTCTGATTTTATTACTGCACCTGAAATTTCACAGATTTTTGGTGAATTGATCGCGGTTTGGATCATTACGGTCATTCGGTCTATGCCCAAACCAGACAAATTGGCAATCGTGGAGGCCGGGCCGGGCCGGGGGACGCTCATGATGGATATTTTAAGAGTTTTATTCCGTTCGGCTCCTGATATCTGCCAATATTGTACGGTTTTTCTGATTGAAACCTCGTCGCGTTTACGTCAAATTCAAGAAAATACATTGAAAAATTATGAAATTGAAATTCAATGGCTTGATTGTGTTTATGATATCCCGACTTTACCCCTGATTATGGTGGCGAATGAATTTCTTGACGCTTTACCTATTCGTCAGTTTATTTACAGGGGCGGAAAAAAATGGGATGAGAATTATGTTTCCCAAGGAAATATGTTTCATAAGCCTATATCCCAACTGCCTTTTTCACCTGTATTCCAGCGCCCTATAAAGGTTGGTGACACTGTAGAGGTAAATGAAGCTGGACAGGATATTGTACAATATGTTTCAGCACATATCTGTCATTATGGGGGGGCGGCTTTATTTATTGATTATGGGTATTCTTCCCAGGTTTGGGGAGACAGTTTACAGGCAATTGCAAACCGAGAAAAAGTTTCTCCTTTTGTTCCGCCCGGAGAGGCTGATCTAACCGCTCATATAGATTTTCCTTCCTTGAAAGAAATTGCAGAAAAACAGAATGTGACTGTTTACGGGATACAAACACAAGGTGCTTTTTTAAAGCAGCTTGGCATACTGATACGGGAAAAAATCTTATTGGATCATGTACCGATAGAACAACGAAATGAAATTCGGTCTTCTGTACAACGTTTGATTGACCCTACAGAAATGGGGGATTTGTTTAAAGTTATGGCAATTTGTAATGCTGAGTTATGTGCTCCACCGGGTTTTTAGGAAAACACACTATACTTTTTTATATTTCAAAAACAAGGCTAATTTAAAAGGGTTATAAATTTCATGAACTGTAAACCATTGGCCATTCAGCATTCCTTATTGTCGAATATTGTTCGGCATGGTTTTTTTACAAGAATAGGTGGGGTTTCTCAAGGAGAATATACTTCGTTAAATTGTGGTTTGAAATCAGGTGATAACCTTCATTTAATTATGGAGAACCGTAAAATTGTTGCTGAGTATATGAAGGTATCCCCGAATTATTTGTGGGGAGGGTTACAGATTCACAGTAATAAAGTTTTATGGATTACAAAATCGAATTGTATACCTGTTGAGGGGGATGGAGCCGTGACGACCGATCCTGATATTGCTATTAGTGTTGTTACAGCTGACTGTGCCCCTGTATTATTTAGTACAAAAACTGGTGATATTGTTGGGGCAGCCCATGCAGGCTGGCGGGGCGCAGCATGTGGAATTTTAGAAAATGTCGTGGATCAAATGGAGGCTTTGGGTACGGATAGACAGGATATCATTGCTGTTGTAGGACCCTGTATTGCCGTGACACATTATGAAGTGCAGGAAGACATGCGTAATGAGGTTTTGAGACAGGATCCAGATGGAAAAGTTTTTTTTACCCCCGTTCGTGAAGGATATTATTTGTTTGATTTGGGTCGTTATTGTATTGACCGGTTAAGACGTAAACATGTGGGTATTGCGGCTATAACAGGAAGGGATACCTTTATGGATACCACTCATTTTTTTAGTAATCGTAGACGTGTCATGGAACGGAAAGCGGTGTTTGGACATCAAATTTCAACAATTGCCTGTCGTTAATATTCGTAAGGGAAATCATAAAGATGCAATTTAAAAGTTCAAAGTCTTTTAAGATTGGATTCAGTTTTTTAGGTGTTTTATCTTTAATAGGTTGCATCCAGGTTCCACATCCATTTGAAAAAAACAAAACCACATCATTGACGACACCTCCTCCGTCAAGGTTAATTGTTCCACCACCTTCTAATTCAATGTTAAATGATAAAAACGCCCAAGGATTTGCCGAGGAAATGGCAAAGGCAATGTTGGAACAGACAGTTCCCGCAGTTGCACGACCCGCTCAAAAGGGGGACTGGATTTTATTGACCAAGGTGAGATCAGAAGAAGATATGATTATTCCTTCTTTTACAATTATTGCCCCTAATGGAAAAGTCGAAGCGGTGAGAAAAGGAATGCCCGTTTCAAAAAAGGATTGGATAAGTGGACAGCAAAGCATTTTTCATGATGTTTCAGAACAATCTGCGCCAATAATCAATCAGGTATTAACAGGATTACAAGCTCGGCAGATGGCAGCTGATCCACATAGTTTAAAACATCGGGCAGCCAAAATTTATTTCAAGGGTGTTTTTGGGGCTCCTGGAGACGGAAATAAAATTATTGCTCAGCAATTTGCTATTTCGTTTGCAGACAAGGCAAATGCTATTCAATATAAACCTGACCAGGCAGATTATACTGTGGATTGTCATGTCAGTGTAACAGATGGTGCGCAGGGGACACGTGGTAATCCGGTACAACATGTTGAAATTATTTGGCGGGTGACCGATAATAAGGGAAAAGAGGCGGGTAAAGTTTCACAAATCAATGATGTTCCTGCGCATCGTCTTGATCACTATTGGGGTGATATTGGCTCTGCGGTTGGAGAAGAGGCTGCTGGTGGGGTTAAGCAGGTCATCACTAATTATTCTGGTCGTGATAATCAGCCTTTGCCTGCAAATAATGCAAAAGAGTCTGCTTCTTCTAATGCACCAGAATTGAAAAATATTCAGATGCAACATAAATAATATGTTTTTTATGGTATAAATCGTTTTAACTGGTTCTGTGTGTTGGAGTTCGTTGATGAAAATTATTGCAGGGAATAGTAACCGTCCATTGGCAGAGGCGATTGCGGCAGAGTTGAAAATGCCTTTATGTGATGCGTCCGTACAACGTTTTTCGGACAAGGAAGTTTTTGTGGAAATCTATGAAAATGTAAGGGGTGAAGATATCTTTGCTGTACAAAGCACGAGTTATCCAACCAATGATAATCTTATGGAATTATTGATTATGTTGGATGCCCTGCGTAGAGGGTCTGCACGACGAATTACAGCTGTTATGCCCTATTTTGGCTATGCCCGGCAAGATCGTAAATCAGGTCCAAGAACGCCCATAAGCGCGAAGCTTGTTGCCAATCTTTTGGTTGAAGCAGGAGCGAATCGTATTTTAACACTCGATTTGCATGCAGGACAGATTCAGGGTTTTTTTGATATTCCTGTAGATAATTTATATGCGGCACCTCTATTCACACGTGATATTAAACACAAACATGCTGGTAAATCGAATTTAATGGTTGTTTCTCCTGACGTTGGCGGAGTTGTAAGAGCGCGTCAATTAGCAAAAAGACTTGATGTTGATTTGGCAATTATTGATAAGAGACGTGAGCGTGCCGGTGTTTCCGAGGTTATGAATGTTATTGGTCGCGTTAAGGGACGTCACTGTCTATTGGTCGATGACATTATCGATAGTGGCGGTTCACTTTGTAATGCGGCACAAGCTTTGATGGATGCGGGGGCAACTGGAATTGACGCATATGTGACCCATGGGGTTTTATCCGGCAGTGCCGCACAACGTGTTGAAGATTCCGTTATTGGAGAGTTAGTCATCACCGACAGTATCAAAATGACAGATGCAGTGCGTTCCGTTCGTAAAATTCGTCAGATTAGTTTGAATAATTTGATTGGTCGGGCCATTCGTGCCGTAGCGGATGAAAGCTCCGTTTCTTCTTTATTTGATTAATTATTTGAAAGGTATATCATTATGTCTCCTTTACTGCATCGACCCTACTGGTATCTTCGTCATGGGCAAACAGATTGGAATGTATCAAATCTGTCTCAGGGTAGAACAGATATACCTTTGAATAATACCGGCATTAAACAGGCCATAACCGCAGGGAATGCGTTGGCTAGAAACTGGAACAATTTAGAATTATCCATTACTCAGATTATAAGTTCACCTCTTGGAAGGGCAAGACGTACAGCAGATATTGTGAAATCAATCATTCATGACAAAGTTGGTGTCCAATTACCATTGGAATTGGATGATGGGCTCAAGGAGGTGTGTTTTGGTGAAGAGGAGCAAAAACCTATGGGACCATGGTATGACAAATGGATTTCAGGTGAATTTACGCCAAAAGGTGCCGAGCCTTTTCATGTTTTATGTAAAAGGATTAGCGACGCTGTAAACCGTTCTATACTGAAAGCTGGTGATGGTCATGTTTTGATTATTGCGCATGGAGGTGTTTTCCGTTCCTTGCGTTATATGATGGGATTAAAACCTAATGTAAGATTGGCCAATGCACAACCTTTATGTGCTTGTCCTCCCTTTCAGGGAGGTAAGTCCTGGTCTTTGGATCCTGTTTCTCTGGAAGCCTGATAGAGTTGGACTGGAAAGGGTGATACAATTTTTTCTTTCCTGGATAGGGTATTTATTGTGCAAATGATCGAAAGATAATTGCAACGGCTCGCCCGATTGACGCGGGAATTACACTTTGATGATCTTCATTTTCAAATTTTGTGCATGTTGTTGAAAGATCATCTATTTTTTTAAATGTTTCACAAGCTGCCAGAATACGAGAAACTTGCTGTTTTCTAAGAAGCTGTTGTTTTATTTTTGCGACTTGAGGAATTGATTGCCAATAATCAGGAAATTTCTGTTCATACTCTCCAACGGATAGGGATAGGGTTGGATGTAGTTTATGAACGTCAAGACTGGATTTAAAAGATTGGGTATGCTTGTCAATAATGCTTGGATCAAGCCATAAAGAAGGACTTGCGGCTATATAAATCTGATAGGAATCTGGATGATAGATAAGATTATATATTGTAAATAATCCACCAAAAGAGTGACCGAAGATGGCTTGTTTATGGTGATTAATTTTAAGATGTTTATCCAGTAGGGGTTTCAGATCATCTTGGATGAAATGATAAAAATAATCAGCCCCTCCAGTTTTGTATAAAATGGGGATCAAGGTATTTTGCGGTGGTGTTAAATCATAAGTTCGCAATTTAAGAATATTTTGATCTGGAGGATAGCCAATTCCAACAAGAACAGCATGATTTTTATGGATGTTATCCGGACGCTTTTCATAGGATCTTATTGTTTCCCGAACCGTGTCAAAAATACTGTTGGCATCTGTGATATAAATGATTGGATAACCATCTTCTGGGGGTGGTTCTTTTGGAATAGAGGCAAAAATCTTATAAATTTGTGATGTCTTTTTATTTTGCAGGTTAAAAGTGATGGTATCGTTGATTGTTAAGGGTTCGGTGGAAAGGCCAGCAAGGGGAGAATTACTGTTAATTGCCTTTACCGGACTGAATAACAGGAAATTCAGACAGACTAGTGTCAGATAGAACCAGAGGCGTATCATAAGATTATATCCATTATATTATTTGATAATGAAAAGAGCATATTACCATTGTGCTCTTACCTGTCCCATTATAACGCGACGTGTTCCATAAAAACAGTTAACTTTTGATGCGCAAGCAACAACATATTTTTTATCAGCAATATTGGTTATATTCAGCTGTAATAAGGTGCTGTTAATTGTGGGAAAGCTGTTTTTAAGGTCATAATGTACCTGCATATCACCAATGACAAAGCTTGGGACCTTAAAACTGTTGGCATTATCCCCGAATGTATAACCATTGTAACGAATGCCACCGCCAATTCCAACACCCTTGAACATCCCCTGTTGCAGATCATATGTTATCCATCCAGAAACCAGATTGGCAGGAGCTCCCAAGGGGCGGTTACCGATATTGTTTTTATTTGTGTCAGCACGGATCTGGATATCATTGTAGGCATAGCTGGCGATAAGATTCAGTCCCGGCAATAATATTGCACGAGCTTCCAATTCAAAGCCGCGGGATCGTGTTCTGCCTGTCTGAATATTGTAGGTTGTATGTTCCGGATCGGTTGTGGTTACATTCTCTTGTGAAATGGTATAGGCAGAACCTGTCACCATGATATTGTTATTAGGCTGGTATTTGATTCCGACTTCATATTGATCTCCCTTGGTAGGTTTAAAAGCCTTACCTGCAAAGGTTGTCCCGGGTGTAGGCATGAAAGAGGTGGAATAGGAGAAATAGGGTGAAATTCCATTTTGAAAATTGTAAACGATACCGCCGCGATAGGTTACAGCTCGATCAAAATTAGAGGCTGATTTTCCGCCATATTTGAAATTGGTCGAGGTGCCGACCCAGTCATATCGCCCACCCATAATAAACGACCAGTTTTTGTAATTTGCTTGATCTTGAATGTAAACACCCAACTGGTTCTGGGATTGTGTTCCGTATGAAGTGATTAGGGGTGTAAAACGTGCGCCATAAACAGGATTGAACAAATCAAGGCTTGAAATGGCCGTATTGCCCAAGGCACGTTTGGAATCTGCAAGCAGATAATCAATTCCTGTAATCAGTATATGTTTTACATTCCCTGTATCAACATGAAACTGAAGGTTACTGTCGATATTATAACTGTTCAAATGTTCATTTGATATTGTCGCCATTCTTGATACAGTTGCCTGATCACTGGCAAGTCCCTTGATAGAAATGGATCGGAAATCTGAATCAAGATGCAGGTATCTGAATTTCTGATTGAATTGAATAAAATCCGTAAAATCATGGGTTAGATTGTATTCAAACATATATTGAGAACGATGATACTGATCAAAACCAGGTTCACTGGTGTTAAGATGTGTTGAAATCTTTCCATGTCGATTTGGCAGAACTGTACCTGACGCGGGAAGTGCGATACCATAAAGGCTATTTGGATCATACTGATATAAGAAACGCATGGATACAGAAGTATCATCAGTGGCTTGCCAACTGATCTGGGGCATAATGGCGATATGGCGTTCCTTGGCAAAATCAACCTGTGTATCTCCATACCGTCCCACAGCTGTTACCCTATAGGAAAGTGTCTTGTCTTTGTTTAAAGAACCGCCAGCATCACCCATAATGTCTCCATAATTAAAGGAGGCACCACTTGCCCTCATTTCATAAGAGTCTACGGGACGTGCTTGTTTCATGGTCATATTTACAAAACCGCCTGGGCTGGCCTGTCCATAAAGTACGGAGGCGGGTCCGCGCAGGACTTCAACGCTTTGCATTAAATATTCATCAAAGGAAGGAACGGCATATGACATGCCACGTAAAAGACGAAGACCATCAAGGAACTGGACATAATTGGCATTTCCCCCAAATCCTCCAAACCCTCTTAAATAGATACTATCAAACCGTCCGCCTGGCCGACTTCCTGCAGAAATACCCGCACTATATGCAAGTGCATCTGAAACGGTCCTGGCATTTTGGTCATCCATCTGTTTGCGGGTGATGACGGTAATGGATTGGGGAACTTTTCTTAATGGACTGTTTGTCTTGGTAGCAACATCAGAATTGGTTTCAACGAATGGATTGTAATTGCGTTTGCCAACGACGGTTATTTTTTCATTATCCTTGTTTTCTTGATCTTCCTTGGAATAGGCTATTGGGTCTGCAAAAATTGTTGTAGAAACGATTAATAAAGAGAATGTTACGGTAAAATGATTAAATCGCATAGATCAGATTTTCTTGCATAATTTGAGAATGATTGTAATTATTATTTTCAACAAGAAAGAAAATCAATTTGTATTTTACTTAAAATCTTCAATTAATTTAGAAAGATATTTGCACTTTTCAAGTTTATTAGGTAAAGAGGATAGTGCATCAACACCCCTGGAGGTTGATGTTTCAGTTTTGCCTTATTTACTAGGAGTTATAACGTGGCAAGAAATTTTGTTGAATTAAAAGTATCGATGCGTGCGAAGGCTGGTAAGGGGGCAGCGCGCGCAACCCGTCGTGAGGGACTGGTTCCTGCTGTTGTATATGGTGGCAAATCAGAACCAGCCATGATTGCCCTTGATCCGCGTCTTGTTATGCGTGAATTGGGAAAATCAGGATGGCGCTCTCAACTGTATCAATTGATGGTTGATGATAAGAGAACAGTTGCCTTGATGCGTGCCGTGCAATTACATCCCGTAACCGATCGACCATTACATGTGGATTTCCAACGTATGGTTGCTGGTCAGCATATTCGCGTTGAAATACCGGTCACTTTTGAAGGTGAAGAAATCGCCCCTGGTGTAAAACGTGGTGGTGTTGTAAATATCGTTCAACATTCTGTTGAAGTAAACTGTGACGTTGAACATATTCCAGAAGCCTTTATTGCTGATCTTTCCAAATTGGATATTCACGATAATATTCGTTGGTCTGATTTAAAAGGTGCGGATAAAGTTACGCATACAAATCAGCATGAAGAAGATTTTGTAATTGCAACTATTGCGCCGCCAACCGTTGCAGTTGAAACAAGTGAAGAAACTTCGGAAGAAACATCTGAAGAAAAAACGGCCGAAGTTTCTACTGAAGAATAATTTAATGAAAGAATAGATCATGTTACTGTGGGCTGGGCTTGGAAATCCCGAGCCTGGGATGCAGGCAAATCGTCATAATATCGGTTTTATGGCGATAGATCGAATTGCTGAACGTCATGGATTTTCTCCATGGCGTAAGCGGTTTAAGGGCGAAATTGCCGAAGGTGTTATAAAGGGTGAAAAAATCCTTTTACTAAAACCTATGACCTATATGAATCTTTCTGGTGAAAGTATTCAGCCTTGTATCGCTTTTTATAAAATTCCACTTGATAACCTTTTTGTATTTCATGATGAAATGGATTTGGTCCCTGCCAAGATACGGATTAAAAAAGGGGGAGGGGCGGCTGGTCATAATGGTTTGCGTTCTACGGATAAAATGCTTGGCAGTCAGGACTATTGGCGTGTGCGTTTGGGGATAGGGCATCCAGAAGACAGATCTCAAGTTGTACGTTATGTCTTGGGAGATTTTTCAAAACAGGATAGGGAATGGCTTGATCCATTTATTGATGCAGTTGCGGAAAAGGCATCATTGTTAACTGAACGAAAAATGGACGCTTATCTATCCAAAGTGGCTTTATTGTTAAAAGGATAAAAAAAGATATGGGGTTTAATTGCGGTATTGTTGGATTGCCTAATGTTGGAAAATCAACATTATTTAATGCGTTAACGGCAACGGTTGCCGCTCAATCGGCGAATTATCCATTTTGCACCATTGAACCTAATGTTGGACGGGTTGCTGTCCCCGACCCGCGTTTGACTATTTTATCAGAAATTACGCATTCTCAAAAAATTATTCCCACAAGCTTGGAATTTGTTGATATTGCAGGTCTGGTTAAGGGAGCTTCACGTGGAGAAGGGCTCGGAAACCAGTTTTTGGCGAATATCCGAGAGGTTGATGCGATTATCCATGTTCTGCGTTGTTTTGAAAACGATGATATCACGCATGTTGAAGGGTCTGTGAATCCTATTCGGGATGCTGAAATTATCGAGACAGAGTTGATGATTGCAGATTTGGAAAGTTTAGAAAAAAGAACGGTTGCTTTACAGAAAAAAGCCAGAGGAAATGATAAAGAGGCTCAGGCCACTCTTGAATTAATTGAACCTTTGATCAAGGCCCTGCAGGATGGTAAGCCGGTTAGGGATGTCATTCCTGTTGGCGAGGAGAAGGCCATCGCCCGATTACAGCTTCTAACGAGCAAACCTGTTTTATATGTGTGTAATGTTAACGAAGAAGCCGCCGCAACTGGAAATGGGTATTCTCGGCAGGTTATTGAAATGGCAAGAAAACAGGGGGCTGAAGTTGTTATTGTTTCTGCTGATATCGAGGCAGAGGTCAGTCAGTTGGGTAAAGAGGATCAGACAGAATTTTTATCGGGTCTGGGCTTGGAAAATAGTGGTCTCGATCGTGTTATTGCTGCAGGATACAGATTGTTAAATCTGATTACCTATTTTACATGTGGTCCAAAAGAAACCCGTGCTTGGACAATTTCAGAAGGAACCAAGGCCCCGCAAGCGGCGGCAGTTATTCACAATGACTTTGAACGGGGATTTATTGCCTGTGAAACGATCGCTTATGATGATTATGTTAAATATAAGGGGGAAGTTGGGGCAAAAGAGGCCGGTAAAGTTCGAATTGAAGGAAAAGACTATATCGTTCATGATGGAGATATTTTATTGTTCAGATTTAATGTATAATCTGCAATAATGTATTTGTTCAAAATTATAAAGGAGTGGGTGGAGTGAATCGTAATTCTACCTTATCTCAATCGAACTCGATCCAACAATTGGCTAGAAAGGTTAAAAAAGCTTCTTATTCATTGGCTCACAGCTCACTTCAACAGCGTAACAAAGCTTTGCTTTGTGCAGCAGAAGCGCTGCGTGCTTCAATGAATGCCATCCTGTCTATTAATTCCGAGGAAGTGGAGAAAACAGAAGTTGGTGAAGCCTTTAAGGATCGTATGACATTGAATGAAAACCGGTTGGAGGCAATGGCGCATGGCTTGGAGGCGATTGCGATGTTACCTGATCCTTTAGGAAAAGAACAGGCTTGCTGGACAAGACCAAATGGACTGGAAATTAGACGAGTTACTGTCCCTCTGGGTGTTATTGGCATGATTTATGAAAGCCGTCCGAATGTTGGTGCTGATGCGGCAGGTATTTGTATCAAATCTGGTAATGGTGTTATATTACGAGGTGGTTCCGAATGCTATCAAACGGCAATTCTAATCCATCAGGCCATGCAAAAGGGTGTTCAGGAAGCCGGCCTTGATCCTGATATAATAGCCATGGCACCGGATAATAATCGTCAACATGTGAAAGACATGTTGCAGGCCGTTGGATTAATTGATGTTTTAATCCCTCGTGGGGGACGATCCCTTGTTGAATTCATTCAGAAAGAAGCCCGTATACCTGTTTTGGCTCATGCAGCTGGATTATGTCACACCTATATACATGGATTAGCGGATTTCGAGAAATCACGTGCTGTTTTAATAAATGCAAAAATGCGTCGAACAGGGATTTGTGGTGCCACTGAAACTTTATTGATTGATCAAGCGGTAGCCAGACAATATTTACCCAAATTAGCCGATGATTTAATTGAGTTGGGATGCCGTCTGGTCGGAGACACTATGGCAGTGAAAATTGATTCCCGTATCGGTGTGGCAAAGGAAAATGATTTTGCCACAGAATGGCTGGATTCGGTGTTATCAGTTAAGGTAGTTAAAAATATTTATCAGGCAATTCAGCATATATTAAAATATGGTAGTGGACATACCGAGGCTATTTTAACCGAGGATAAAGAGGTTGCCCGTTATTTTATGGATCATGTTGAGAGTGCTGTTGTTATGTGGAATGCCTCCACACAATTTTGTGATGGAGGTGAATTTGGGTTTGGAGCCGAAATTGGCATTGCTACAGGTCGTTTACATGCACGAGGACCTGTTGGAGTTGAACAATTAACAAGTTATCGTTATGAAGTTATTGGAAATGGACAGGTGAGACCTGTATGATATCAATACCGACATGGGGTGATCAGAGAAATATAAAGGTTGGATTATTAGGCGGATCCTTTAATCCTGTTCATAGTGGTCATTTACAACTGGCTCGTCGGGCTTTTACCATTTTACAATTGGATCAGGTATGGTTGATGGTATCTCCGGGAAATCCTTTGAAAACCGGAAAAGAAATGGCTTCTTTTTCGGAACGTTTTCAAGGGGTACAAAAATGCGTTGATGGTCGGCATATCATTGCGACAGATATAGAAAGCCGGTTATATACACGGTATAGTTACGATACGTTGAAAAAATTATATCAACGCTTCCCAAATTGTAAATTTGTTTGGCTGATGGGCGCTGATGGATTGTCACAAATGGTATTCTGGTCAAGATGGCAAAAGATTTTACGGCTCGTGCCTATAGCAATTTTTCCACGCCCTCCTTATATTTATAAGGCTTTAAACGGAAAGGCTGCACAATGGGCCCGTTCATATCGATTGCCCTCACAGAAAGCTTCGGTTTTGGCCAGTTATAAGCCGCCAGCTTGGGTATTTGTTCCATCTCCAGAAAACAAAATTTCAGCCACAGCTTTAAGGGCTCAAGGAAGATCAGGTTTATAACGGTTACATGTAAATATTAAACAATAGAAATAGAGTTATTAATGAATCAAAATAATTTATCGGAAACATTACAACAAAACAGACAACAACATAATATCAATGACAAAACGATTATAGATATTGAAAAATTGCAGAAATGCGTCAATTTGATTATTGAATCTTTGGAGGGAGATAAGGCGGAGAATATTGTTGTCATTGATTTGGTGGGAAAAGCTTCATTTGCAGATCGTATGGTTATTGCAACAGGTATGGTGGATCGCCAGATCATGGCGATGGCTGAACATCTTGACAAGATTTTGTATGAACAGGGAATAAGAAAGATAGCAATAGAAAAAAGCAGTGATTGGGTTTTATTAGATACAGGAGATATTATAGTTCATTTGTTTCGAGCAGAGGCAAGAGAATATTATAATATTGAACGTATTTGGGGGGTTGAAATTCCTGAATTTTCTGAACCTGATCAAGTCTAATTTTTCTATGTTTTCAATTATTGCCATTGGCAAAATGCGGGATAAGGCAGAACTGGATTTATTTAATCGTTATTCCAAACGTATTCGTCCCAGTTTGGAACTAATCGAAATTAATGAAAGTAAAGGTCAGCCTATTGAGACCAAGATAAAGGACGCTCAAAATCTTTTGAAGGCAGTTCCAGGTAAATCCTTGATCATTAGTTTGGATGAGGGTGGAAAAAGTTACAATAGTTTTGATTTTGCAATGCATATGCAAAAGTGTTTGGAATTATCTAAATCAATTTCATTTTTAATTGGTGGGGCAGAGGGATTGCACGCTTCTGCAATCAAGACCTCTCACTCTGTTATTTCATTGGGAAAGTTAACCTGGCCTCATATGATCGCCAGAATCTTATTAATTGAGCAAATCTACAGGGCTCAAATGATCTTGTCAGGACACCCCTATCACCGACAGGGTCGTCCGTAGACTATTTTAAAGAGCGGTTAGGGGCGTCAGATCCAAAGAGATCACTGTCAGAAATGTTTGGCGCCAATGCAACTTCAGTTGTTGTTTTTGCTGTAGCGGCGTCAGCTGTCCACGTCCGTATATTTCCTTTTGTATTTTCACGAATAATAGGACGGGTTGTTTCCTGAGTGGATGGATATATAAATCCATGAGTAGGATAGATACTTCCAAAGGCATTTTTATTGCCATTTAAAGCCACACGAACGGCTGACCAGTCATTGTTTGCGGATACGTCTATGACAGGTGTATTATGACTGATGCCTCTTTGCGCCCAATGAGATTGGTCGATTATGATTGTTCGCGAATTAACCACTTGTTTTACGACGGCAACATGTCCCAAGGGCATTCTTCTGGTTGGACGAAAACTCAAAACACTATTTGCTTCCGGAGTGTTTCCACGTTTATAGACGCCTTCCGCATTATTCCACCAGTCCCTTGCATTTCCCTTCAGTTGAATGTCAGAAGCGGACCGGGCAAAAGCGACACACTGGATGACATGACCATAAGATTTGTGTTTGAATTTATAGGTTCGGGTTCTGAAATGTGAATTTCTCGTATGATGAGTGGCAGAAACCTTGTGAACATTTGCTTTTTTATGGATTCTTTTATGTGTATGATGAACAGGGGAACGTGCTTCTACATTTGTTGACACAGTATAAAAAGATACAAGGGAAAAAAGTAGAATTTTAATTCTTCTGGGAATAACTGGTTGAATCTTTTCCATTGGAATCCTGGTAGGTTAGGGCTTGGATTTTACGACGAATAAAATTTACTTATACTGATCTGTATATCAAGGACAATATTAATTTGGGAGTTTTTTTATTTTTTTAGAAAAATTTCTCCGAATGTGTTCTGTTATGGTGCAAAATAGCAACGATCGTATGGTTAAGGTTATTATTTGAATATTTATTTATATTTGTATAAAGAATGAATGTTATTGAAGTAACAAAATATAAATATTAAGGGTGAACACGCTTTGTTTTTAGAAATGTCCAGTTTGAAAATAGAAATTATTCCAGTTACACCCATCTATCAAAATTGTACACTAGTTTGGAACAAGGAAAATAATAACGGAGTTGTAATAGATCCGGGTGCATATGTTGATACGATTCTATCTGCAATTCAAACCAATCATATAGATATACAGGCTATTTTGTTAACGCATGGTCATTTTGATCATGTTGGTGGGGCTATGTTGTTACAGGAAAAATTTGGGCAAATATATAATAGGGCGGTTCCTCTTCTTGGTCCATCAAAAGAGGATTTGTTCTTGTTAAGTAAAGTTGTTGAAAACTGTAATCATTTTGGTTTTCCCACTTCAGAAATTCGAGATGTTAAACCATCGCGTTTTTTAAAGGATAAAGAGCGTTTGACATTTGATGGAATAAATTTTGAAGTTATTCATATTCCTGGTCATACGCCAGGTCATATAGTTTATTTTGAACCTTCTGCACGTTTGTTAATTACCGGAGATACTCTTTTTAAGGGCACGATAGGACGTTCTGATTGGGAATATGGTAATGGAGCTCTGTTGATCAAAAGCATCAAAGAGCGTTTATTAACATTGGGAGATGATATTTACTTTATACCCGGGCATGGAATGGGTAGCACCATTGGTGTTGAAAAAAAGACTAATCCATTATTAACTTAAAAATTCAGGATGTCTAAAATGAAAAAATTTTTTTTCCGCTATAGTTCAGTATTAATAGGAATTGTAGGATTATTTACAGGAATGAGCCGGGAGGTTGTTGCAGAAAATCCCGATCATGTAATAAATAAAGCGCAGGCTGAATTGGCAAAAGAACCTCTGACAATTTCCTCTAAAGATGGAAGAAAGCATAGTTTTATAATAGAAGTTGCGAAAACCCCTAAAGAGCAAGAGGTAGGGGAGATGTTTAGAACTTCAATTCCTGAAAATGGAGGAATGTTGTTTATGTGGCCAGCCCCGCAACGTAGCATGATGTGGATGAAAAATACACTTGTTTCCCTGGATATGGTTTTTATTGGTGTAGATCATCATATTCAAGCAATTGCTGAAAATACGGTTCCATATAGTTTGGCTCCTGTCAGTAGCCAGGGTCCGGTCATCGCCACCTTGGAGTTGAAAGGTGGGATAACAGAAAAATTGGGGATCAAGGTAGGGGATGTGGTTGATAGTGCAATTTTTGATAATTCCATATTAAATGAAAAAAAATCTGTACAAAATCAATAATAACAGTTTTAGAAAATAAAAAAATCTGCTGGAAAAAATACCAGCAGATTATAAAACAAATTATGTAAAACAAAATTTCAGATAAAAGCTACTTGGCGTGTAACTTGGATGGATAGGGTTTATGTGCCTCCAGGAACCATAGTTGTTGATCCATTGCACGGGACACCTCGGTAAACAAGTCAGAAGTATCCGCATCACCAGCCTCATCAGCTTCATCAATAGCTTTGCGAAGGGCATTGGCATAGATTGCAAATCGTTCAGAAAGTGCGGTCAGATGGTCATCGACACTGATGATATCTGTTGGATATTCAGCAATGCTTGAATTCTTGGCGATTTCCTGAGTTGTTCCCAAGGCTGTTCCACCGATGGCGGCAATTCTTTCAGCCATTTTATCATTCAGCTCGTTTTGTTCATTGCGGAAATCATCCATCATTTTGTGAACACCTATAAAATTGTGCCCTTTCATATTCCAGTGGGCCTGTTTGGTAATAAGCGCGATATCAAGACCATCCGCAAGACGGGCATTTAATAGTTGGATAACAACGGTTTTAGTATTGGAATGCAAATTATTACGAGTAGGATGTAGCGGGTATTTTGTTTTGGTCATTAGACTATCTCCTAAAATAATTATTTGTAAGAATTATAAAATATTTTAAGTAATGATACAATAATAGTTTATTTTTAATTATGAGTTATCGATTATATTTAATAATTAATTAATATTTATTTATGGTAAAGTTAAGTGTTTAGAAAATAATTAAGCAGGGCTTCAGACTTGAAGATCTGGGAAAATTCTGATTATAATCCGTTTTTTATAATTTTAAGTGACAAGAGCTCAAAAGTGATTTTTTTGATTACGGGTGCGGCAGGATTTATCGGTTTTCATATTTCAAAAAAATTGTTAGAACGTGGTGAAACGGTTATTGGTTTGGATAATCTTAATGATTACTATTCCATCGGTTTAAAAAATGCTCGATGTGACAGATTAAAAGAATATAAAAATTTTATTTTCCATCAAGTTGATATTTCTGATCAAGAGGCGATAACCTCATTATTCGACAAATATAGAGATATTAATTATATAGTTCATTTAGCTGCACAAGCGGGGGTAAGATATTCCCTGAAAAATCCTTTTGTCTATATCCAGACCAATGTTACAGGACAGTTGGTTATATTAGAGGAAGCACGTAGATTGGAAAAACTGGAGCGCATTTTTTACGCTTCATCTTCTTCCGTCTATGGGTTGAATAAAAAGATTCCTTTCAGTGAAAAAGATCGCGTCGATAAACCGGGTTCGGTTTACGCGGCTTCCAAAAGGTCTGCCGAATTATTGTCCTATAGTTATAGTCATGTTTATGGCCTGAAACAAACGGGATTACGGTTTTTTACAGTATATGGTCCATGGGGTAGACCTGATATGGCATACTATATATTTGCAAGGGCAATTGAACATCAACAGCCAATCACATTATATACAGGGGATAATCTTTCACGTGATTTTACCTACATTGATGATGTAGTGGGTGCATTAACAAGTTTATTTGATTGTTCTACCTTGGAGGATTATGACGTATATAATATCGGGAATAATTGTCAGGAACGGGTTGAAAAACTTATTGTATATTTGGAAAATTTTCTCGGTAAGAAAGCATTGATCAATTATGTAACTCGCCCTAATACGGATATTGAGGCGACACTTTCAGATATTAGCAAAATCAAACAAAAAACGGGCTGGTTACCCAAAACAAACCTAAAAAACGGTGTCGAATATTTTGTCAGATGGTTCAAGGAGTGTATTTAATATCGATTAAGATTTGGACTGATTACTGTCCAAATCTTAAACTCTAAATAAATCAGGCTATATGTAATTGTTGTTGATACTCTGATTTTTCATTAATATAATAATCATGGGATAGTACTTGGATTATCAATATGCCGGGTTTGTCAGCTTTGCCATTGTCAATATTTATTACAGCATTACCATTAGTCCAGCGAGCATTGGTATTTTCCCGTGTATGCCAGCCATCCAAGGTATGAGAGGAGAGGTGCTCTGTTAGGGAGAATGCCTGGTTTTTACGCAAAAGCGTCACATTTCCAATTAAAACACCGAGTATGCGACGGTCATCAATGTAAGGACCGATAACCCGGTTTGGGCAGCTCGCACGAGAAACTAAACGTACATATACGGTGTCTGGTGGAATCTTAAAAGCAACATATCCTTCTTTTTGATATAGTTTGGTCAAAGTTATTCCAGTATTGGTTACCAGGCGCAATGCACTGTCATTGGTGATGCTTTTTTCAGGCAGTTCAATTTTATAACCTAAATCTTTAGCCCTATCCATTAAGTGATTGAAAATAGGCTCAACTAATTCCTTTGTTGTTCCCAAGGGAGCTGCTGAATCAATATTCCAGCTTTTTCCCCGATTGATAATGCTGACCACTTTTTGGTCGTGATTGAATACGGAGCGATGTCCTGTATCCAGATAGCTTTCAGTCAGAGCGCCATTAGCTTTGATGATTGCGTGTTCTTCAGTTTCAATGTGATAATAGGTATATTCTTTAATTGAATGATCATAAAAGATGGTGGATCCATTAACCAGCATGCGAACCGGAATGAAATGATTCTTAAAGAACATGCAATGTTCGGCTGTAATCAACATATCCTTAAAAGGAACACCATCAGCGATTGCATTTTTGATAATACGTACAGGATATCCGGCATTCTCGTCATTAAGGGTTGTTTTGACTTTGATTGTACGATGACCTACCCAAATAACAGGAGACGGTTTTTCTTTACCGTCAAGATAGGTGATTATCTGGTCCCCCTCTTTAATATGTTCAACGGCTATTAAACCTTTAGGGCTGGCTATCATTGTGCCTTCTAAGAAACAAGGATCGGAATTGTCCTGGTTGTTGATTATACCACCGTTTACCAATACCTGGTATGTTCCGGCATTCTTGTCAACACCAACATAAGATCCATCAAAAACACCCCCTTGTGTTAAATCGACAACTCGGTTCTGACCGTTCGAATCTGATGCGCAAAAAGGAGCGGTGGCAGATTGATAGAAAAAATCATGCTTAGTAACAGAGCCTTTTGCGCCATTGTAATTTATGGAATAAAAGGTGTTATTTTCTGTTACTGCGCCAACGTGATTATTAATGGTGCTGTTTGATAATATGGAATCTTTAAGAGTCCCATAATTATTAATGGTGGAATCAGCTGATCTTGTATTTATTGTTACCCTGAGATGTTCAACAACAGCTCCTTTATTGATGGTCAAGGAATTAATGTCCACAAGATTGATAGGGCCTTCAACGATAATTTTCGTGATATTATTTGTATAAACTGTTCTTCCAGTATCCGGATCCAGGCTTGCAACCCAGTCTCCACCGATAAAAACAGGATTTTCATTCAATCTTACCAATGTTTGGTTTATATTATTTATATAATTATTTTTTACATCTATATTACCAAATTCTGTACCGCCATTTAATGTGAAATTACCAACCGTTGGTTCACCTTTGATAATAGGATTTATTATTTTGGCATTATTCAATAAATTGAACCCACTGACAATGCCATTGTCAGGTGTAAAATGATAGGCACCATTCGCAGAGATAAGATGTGAATCATAAATCTGCCCGTTATTATATCCACCAAAAGTATCATTTTTTGAAATGCCTTGGATACCCTTGCATATGTCTGCCATATTTATTGATGTATACGTGTTGTTTTGAGATAAACCACCATCTTCAATATTTAACCAGGCGTTATAAACATTTGAATTTTGAAGTATTCCACCATTTTGAATGTCAACGGTTGGCCATTGTCCATCACTGGTAATTACTATCAAATCAGTGGCAACCGCACCATTCTCTACAATTAATTTACCTCCAGATATATTGATAGGTCCTTCATAAATACCATCAGGTGCGCCAAAACAAGTATCAGCACCGGTGACTTTGTACATTGTTTTGCCGGTTGCCTGGTCATAATAAGCATGAATTGTCGCATTG
>NZ_CP046393.1:1757500-1960656 GCF_009734185.1 Commensalibacter melissae
ATGCAGGTATTGTTCCCGCCCCAATGCCTCTGCCTGTTGCTTTTGCTGGAAAATCTTCTTATATCAACACCTTGCGGGGAATGATTGAAAACTCTTCCGCAAAAGCGGTTATTATTCCACAAACAATTCAAAGCTGGACGCGGGAAATTATTGAAAAATTTCCTTTATTGTTCGGAGGAAATCCTGCCCAGCTAAAAGAAATAAAAGTTAATAGCGCCATAGAATTACCAGTTATTCAGGCTGATGATCTTTCTTATCTTCAATTTTCTTCAGGAAGCACTCGCTTTCCTATGGGGGTTGCTGTCACCCAGAAAGCCTGTTTGGCCAATGCTCATGCAATCTCATATTATGGATTGGCAGTAAAAGAAACAGGAGACCGATGCGTTTCATGGTTACCCTTGTATCACGATATGGGGCTGGTTGGATTTTTTCTAACCCCTATGACATGCCAGTTAACCATTGATCTTTTGCCTACCAGGGATTTCGCAAGGCGTCCACATGTCTGGTTGGATCTGATCAGTCGTAATAAAGGGACCCTATCTTATAGTCCATCTTTTGGGTATGAACTTTGTACACGCCGTATGCCTTCCTCAACCCTGGAACTTGATTTATCCTCTTGGCGTGCGGCAGGTATTGGCGGAGATATGATACGTTCTCATATTTTAAAACAATTTGCCGAACAATATCAAAAATATGGTTTTAATTCAAAAGCTTTTGTCGCAAGCTATGGCATGGCGGAAGCGACATTAGCCCTTTCATTCGCACCTTTGGGAGAGGGACTTAAAACCGATACTATTGATTTGCCCCTTCTTGAAACGACAGGTATAGCAAAACCTTCCAATGATCCTTGCGTTACAACCAGAACTTTTACTCTTTGTGGTCCGATACTTCCTGATCATGAAATTGAAATACGGGACGAAAATGGAAATATTCTTCCCGAAAGAAGAGCGGGCAGCATTTACGTGCGAGGCCCAAGCCTTATGAAAGGTTATTTCAATAAAGAAAAAGAAACAGAAGCCGTTCTTGACAAAGAAGGATGGTTAAAAACAGGTGACCTAGGTTATATTTTAAATAACGAAATTGTCATAATTGGACGCGAAAAAGATTTGATTATCATTAATGGGCGAAATATATGGCCCCAGGATCTGGAATGGGCGGCTGAACATGCTTTTAACTCGCTAAGAAGCCGCGATGTCGCTGTATTCTCGGTTGATAAGAATAATCAGGAAACTGTCGTTGCACTTGTCCAATGCCGTGCCATTGATGAGTCTGAAAGAAAAAGACTTCAAGAAGATATGACCAGTCTGTTTAGAAGACAAAATGGTGTAGAAGTATCTGTCCTGTTAGTCCCTCCACATAGCCTGCCGCAAACCTCCTCTGGAAAATTGACACGGGCAAAAGCAAGACAAATGCTTTTAAAAGGAGAATTCGGATTTCATTTTTAAAAATTCAGGTATGAAATGAAATTTTATGGCCTCTTGAACAGAATTTAAAAGCTATTTACAATAAATCAATTCTTTCCTTAGGATATGCGACTGATTGCGTTAAATGTCATCCAATCAGTCATAATCGTTCAAATATTGATATTTAACAAGGTAACACTATGACTGAAACGGTTGAAAAAATTTCAAAAATAATTATTGATACATTATTAGAAAACCCAAAAGTTCCCAAAAACATTTCACCAGACAGCAAAATTATTGAAGATTTGGAATTCGATTCTCTAGCTGTCATGAATTTCGTCATGGAAATTGAAGATAAACTAGACGTATCCGTTCCTTTGGATCGCCTGACAGACGTAAGAACGATTCGTGATCTTGCAGATGCCATCGTTTCCCTTAAATAAAAGCCCTCTCCTATGGATATATTTACAAAATTCAAGCCACTTGAAACTGCTTTCAACCAACTTATTTCCTTTGCCCCGCACAATCCGTTTGGGGTTACAATCGAAAAAACACTTACTGCAACAGTTGGTACTATCAACGGGAAAGAAACACTTCTTTTTGGAACAAACAATTATCTAGGCCTCAGTCAATCCGAAGAGGCACGAAAAGCAGCTGCTGAAACAGCTATGCAATATGGTGTTGGAACAACGGGATCCAGAATTGCCAATGGCTCTTATTCCTTACATCAATCACTCGAACAAGAGCTGGCTCAGTTCTTCAACCGTCGTTCCTGCATGGTTTTTTCAACAGGATATCAAGCAACCCTCGGCATGGTATCAACTCTTGCCGGTAAGGATGATTACCTTTTCTTGGATGCGGACTGTCATGCCAGTATTTATGATGGCAGCAGACTCAGTCAGGCACAAATTATACGTTTCCGACACAATGACGCTGACGACTTACGTAAGAGATTACGCCGAGTTGGCAATATAAACGGTATTAAACTGGTTGTTGTGGAAGGAGTTTACTCCATGTTTGGAGATATCGTTCCCCTCAAAGAATTTATCCAGGTCAAGAAAGAGGAAAATGCTTATCTCATGATTGATGAGGCACATTCTTTTGGTGTTTTTGGTGAACATGGTCGAGGAATTGCAGAACGTGAAAACGTGGAACAAGACGTTGACTTCATCGTGGGAACTTTTTCTAAAAGCTTGGGTACTGTTGGAGGATATTGTGTTTCCGATTATCCACAAATGGATAAATTACGTCTTTGTACCAGACCCTACATGTTTACGGCCTCTTTACCTCCCGAAGTAATCGCCGCAACACGTGAAAACTTGAAAATCATCGCTAACCGTCCTGAATTGAGAAATAAACTAAAGAATAATGCCTCCCGGTTTTATCATGCATTACAGAATGCTGGTTTTCAAACTGGTCCAGATATCAGCTCTGTTGTTTCTGTCATCTTGAATGAATTACCTCAGGCTGCTCATTTCTGGAACAGGGTGTTAGAATTGGGGGCTTATATTAATCTTAGCCTGCCTCCCGCTACACCAGATAACAGACCTTTATTAAGAGCGAGTATCGCCGCGGCCCATACAGAAGAACAGATTGACCGACTAGTTCAAATCTACATTCAGGCGGCTAAAGATGTAGGGCTAACTCTTAATTAAAATCTTTATCGTTTGAATAAACCCTGTCGATATAATTTGAATAATATCCAGGGTGCATTTATAAGGGGATATTTTTTTTGGAACGCTGTCAACTCAAGATTAATGTCACGGTGTCGATTAATTTTCCACACAATATACTGCGCTCCCCCTTCAAACGTGAAAGCGGCCTTAATTAATCGGCAAATATTCAAGGGTCGACCCAATATTTTCCGAATCTTCCAGCGTTTTCTAGCATATTCTCGTTGATTCTTTGACACAGATGGCAATAGAGAATAATTTTTTGTCTCGTTATAGGATATTCCTGCTTTTTGCCAGCCCAGTTTTAAAAGTTGCTTAAAGTAATCTTCTCTATTTTCCAAAATCAACATTGGACGATTATTTGATTCCACCCTTAGCTCAGCATCATAAGTATGACGGAATAATGAACACCAATATTTTTCCGCAGTCCCATATTCTGGTCCCAAAAAAGTGGCCCACCATATAGCTGTATTTACTGCTTTTATGAGACAATCCAACAATGCCTGTTTTCCTTTTTCATCCTTCCACCAAAGAATCTTAACAGGCTGACAAAAACGCGCCCACATCGTTGTATCAATGGATTGTAAAGCAGTAGCTTTTTGAAGTTGATCTATTGATAATATCGCAACTTTGGCCCTTAAATTAACATTCCCCTCACTCCATTCATGATATTCAATATTCGGAGGTAGACAATAATTAATCACAATTTTAAAACAATCTTCCGAATACCAATCAGACAAATTTTGACAAACAACATAAAAATCAAGTAAACCTGTCAGTTCTTTTTTCCATAAAGAAGAACCGTAATAGATAACACCTATGGGTTGCCGATCTCCTATGATCTGTTTAACGAAGGCGGTAACAGATTCTGGAACAGAATGCTGATCAAATGAAGTAGCTAATAATTGTGACAAGGATGATGACATAAACAGCCGACATTATCTATAAACGGACAAACGAAAATTTGGGACCGGTCGAAAGAAGGATACAATGATCCTCGCCTGTATCAAATTGTTCTCCATCAAGAATAATATCCTCTTTGATTGACAGTTTTATTTTATTGGCGGTACCACTAAGATAATTAGGATCATTCAATAACCATTCCGGCGTTTTACCTCTTAATAAGGCGAAACATGCCGCCAACAGATGTGGAGGACGTGCTTTAACATTCAAATAATGAAGACTATCATCCCCTGCATATCGGTTAAAAAACGGCCACATTCCATGAGATAGGCTCTGTAAAGTCGTCGATAAAAACAAAAAGCAATTCTCCTGATATGATTTCTTTTCATCAATGAAAAAAGAGCATACATTACCGTTAAGCCACAAATCCCGTGTTTTTGAAAAAAATAATTTTAGTAAAGACGTTATAATAGTGATTGCCACAGCACCATCATGAGGAAAATTTTTTAAAATCGTCGGGTTGTGTGCAATCTGAATAGCCTTCGTAAATGCCGCTGCACCTTGAAACATTCCCAAAACAGGCGGGCGAGAGGGATCAGACCATTCAATTTTTAATGCATGACGATGCTGAACCGTAAAATGCAATCGCTGACGTTCTGCCAAAGTCCTGATACGCTTAAGAGCATTGATTCCCCGAATACCGAATCCAATATCCTTGGCTATTAAATTTGTATTTCCTGAAGGAAGAATAATAAGGCTTGGCAATTTATCATGTGGATAACAGCTATAAATAGCTGTCATGACATGACTAATCGTGCCATCCCCACCATCTATAATGATACAATCGACCCCTGTTGCGACAAAACGATTTAACGTTTGCATCATATCATCAACAGTTCGTGGCGTAGAATAATTTTCTCCTAACCAGTTCAAGGCAAAATCTGTAAATTCCTTATCCTCTTTCTGATTTAATCGACTGACAGGATTTTTAATTAAGGCAATATTCTGATTCACGGATTGCTTCTAACATTCTATAGTATCTTGTTTTAATTTAATATGAGGAGTAATAAACGTTTTTATAGTTTTGATGTTATCATTCCTTCCCATTTGCTTCTTTTATGAAAAAAATTGTGCAAAAATCAACTATATTATCATGATTTCAAGTGTGTTACATAACATAGCATAGAATATATTTAAGGATAGTCTCTTTTGAAACGCTTTACAATTGCCCATATTTCGGACATTCATCTTCCCTTGGAAAGCATTCAATTTCCGAAATTATCCCTTGTCAATAAACGATTTTTAAGTTTTCTGTCCTGGAAAAAAAGACGCCTTTCTTTGCAAAAAAAGAGACTTGATATCATCATTGACGATATTTCCAGAGAATCTCCCGATCTTTTGTTGATATCGGGAGATCTTACCAACTTGGCTCTGCCTGAGGAATTTAAACAGGCAGCTGACTGGTTGCATCATCTTCCTTTTAAAAATATAAATATTATCCCAGGGAATCATGATGCGCTTGTTAAAACACAATGGCACAATAGCTACGCTTTTTGGTCACCCTGGTCACAGGCTTACAATCATGACGATTACCCTATCATAACCCGTTATGGTTCTATCGCTGTCATTGGCATTAATACAGCCGTTCCCACGCCTCCCTTTTTTGCAAATGGCCAGGTTGGAAATTATCAGCTGAATCAAATAAGATATGCACTCCAACGACTTAAAAAAGATAATTTATTCAGGATTGTGATTTTGCACCATCCCCCTGTATCAGGAATTGTTTCGGAAAGAAAGGCCTTAAAAGACAGGAAAAAATTGCAAAAAATATTATATGAAGAGGGTGTCGAAATTATTCTTTTTGGGCATGTCCATCGTACCATTACCCGAAAATTTCTTGACACCAATATACCGATGCTGGGAATTGCTTCGGCCTCTTCCAATTCAAGCCGTCCGTATCACCAAGCCGCTTGGCGTAAAATCGTAATTGAAAAATTGGATGATCACTTTCATACATTTTCAACGGTACGCTTTATAGACAAAAATGGTGATTTTTCTCAAACCCACTCCTTTTATATAGATCACTATTTTCAGTAAGTCCTTGTTGAAATTTCATTTAAAAAATCAGAGTTTAACCAGATTTTTATCAACGATCCACATCAAGATGTTGGATTCCTACCTTTTTGCGCAAGCTCTACCAAGTTTTATTATTTCTCTTGGAGTTATCCTTGCCGCCTTGATGCTGGAAAGATTGCTTGTTTTACTTGACCTATTAGCGGCAGACAGCAGCCCCCTAAGTACTTTTCTTGGCTTACTGGCTGATCTGATCCCTCATTATCTTGGTCTTGCCATTCCGGCAGCCTTTTGCGTATCAATTTTTTCAAGTATTCGTCAGTTAAATCTTAATAATGAAATTGATGCATTATTAAATGCTGGAAAATCCCTTTTTCAATGTACACGGTCTTACATCATAAGTGGTATTGCCGTCAGTTTTTTTTGTATAATATTATATGGTTATATTCAGCCATATGCCCGATATGATTTTCGCGCAGCTTTTTTTTATGCCTCCCATGCTGGATGGGCACCCCATATTCAAAGCCATATGATTGTTCAACCCAATAACCACACTGTTATGATCGTTGACAAAGCTAGCCAAAATGGAACCCAGCTTTCAGGAATCTTCATAAGACAAACAAAATTAAATGATAAAAAACAACTGGTTGAACAAATTATTCTGGCAGATAAAGGGAATTTTTATTCACTGGCCGATCATTCAAAAATAATACTGACCCTTTATGATGGTCAAAATCTTACATTAAATCCAAATAACAACAATAATATAACAGATTTTTCCAATGCTTCACGAATAATACAAAACACAAACAAGAAAAACATTTTTAGGGAAAGAGGCAGCGATGAACGCGAACTAACCCTGACAAATCTCTACGAACAAATTCAGCACCATACCTATCAAGACATTCCAATTTTAGATATAAAGGCTGAATTTCATTTTCGTTTAGTCCGCGCCTTATCAATTATTGCCATTCCTTTTCTTGCTGTTGCCTTAGCCATTACACCAAAACGTCGTAAAAGAAATTTAGGTCTTGGAATCGCGGCAATCATTCTTGTTGCCTATGATCATATTCAACAACTGGGTTTAACCCTTGTTTCACACGGACATGACAATGCGTTTGTCGCTTTATGGCTACCATTTTTTATATTCTTGTTTTTTTGCTTTGGCTGTCTATTCTTAAAAAACAATCCCTTTCTCTTTACCTCTCGCAATTTGTTAAGACACTTTTCAAAGTCTTCGGATAAATAATGAAAAAATTATTGAAACGTTATGTGTTAACCTTTTATTTATCCAGTCGCTTGTTAGCAACGACTTTTACTACTGTCATTATTTTAACAGCAATCATGGAGGTTTTAACCCTATTGGAACAAACCTCTACCATTTTGGAACGACAACTTGGGCTAAAAGGGGTTGTTCATTTCATGATGCTGAAATTACCTTTACTTTTTAATTCTGTTTTACCCTTAAGTACCCTTATCGGTTTCTTGATCGCCCTCACTCAATTGACAATCAACAATGAAATAACCATTCTACGATCCATAGGCTTATCGACATGGGGACTGATAAAAAAATTAATACCTGTTACGCTATTGCTAAGTTTTCTATGTTTTATTATGTCTGACCAAATTACACCCAAAACGGAACTGGATCTGGCAACATGGTGGAACAAAACCAACCCGCATCCCGAAAAAGAAAATAATTTCTATTTTTACAGCAATCTTGATATCATCAATATTGATCATATTGCCTATGGAGGAAATAAAATTACAGGGCTAACGATTATCAAGCGTCGTGATTTATCTCATATTGACTCGGTGCTTATTGCTGATGAAGTCATTCACAAAAATCACCAATGGATTTTCTCTCATGCAAAATTCCTGCAAAACAAACCGGATATTCCATTAAAATTTCATGAATTAACAAATGAAAAAGAAAGAATATGGAATATTAACCTGACACCACATACCCTTATAAGACTATCTTCAAAATCAATGCCACAATCCATCCATAATATGGTTCTAGAATTATCATATCAACAACCTTTCAAAATGCCTACGAATTATATAAAAACAACAATTTGGGGAAGATTGTGTTTACCCTTTACTTTTATCATGATGCTAATTATTACTGTACTTGTAACCTACATCCCGCCACGTGCTGGGTTACGTAGCTGGATCCCCATCTATTGTTTGGGATATGGATTGTTATTTATTATATTCCAAGAAGTCCTGCATGCTTTGGGGAAAGCAGGAACCATACCCGCCCCAGTGGCTTCACTTTCTGCCTTCCTTGTCTTTATGTTAGCTACATGCACTATCATTCTATCAGTTGAAGAAAAACAATGAGCAACCAATCTATCTTTCAAATTATGCGCAATCAAGACCTACGTTCCGGACGTAGTTACGATTTAGGTAAAATGGGACTAAAACAATTATGGGTGGCCTATTTGACGCATCCAACCATCCTATTATATTTCAGCCTTATTATTGGATGTATTGTCGCCGTCTGCTACACGTTCAATGGATGGGTTCCTGTTTTAAGTTCAATTATCGTCATGATATTTGGTTTTCCATTAATCTGGTATATTATCCATCGCTGGATCATGCATGTTTCGTTACTATACAGAATGAAATGGTCGGCTTCACTATGGAAACGCATTCACTTTGATCATCATCAGGATCCCCATCTTTTAAATGTATTATTTGGATCACCCTTGAATACCATACCAACCATCATTATCATTGGGGGCGGCTTGGGATATTTAGTTGGTGGATTTTGCGGTTTCTTTGCCTCTATTGGTACAGCTGTGTACATGTCATGTTTTTATGAATTTTTTCATTGCATTCAACATTTAAATTATAAACCAAAATCAAGGTATGTAAGTCATATTAAACAGGTTCATGTTTTACACCACTTTCATTATGAAAAGGGAAACTTTGGTATTACCAACTATTTTTGGGATAAAATCTTCGGTACCTATTATGAAGATGCCAAGGCACGCCCACGGAGCCCAACTGTATTTAACATGGGATATACTGTGAAAGAAGCTGAACATTATCCTTGGGTTATGCTAAAAACCGGGGCTCCTCCACGTGATCGTCCCGCAGGATCTAATTTTCGGGAGCATAAAAAAGATTGCACCCAACACACTCAAAAAGCAGCCTAAAAGGAATTGGGGCCATTATGGAACGTGAACCCATCAATGCTTTAATTCTGGCCGGGTCAAGGCAAGGGAAACAAGATCCTTTGGCTTTGCATGCTCACGTTTCGCACAAGGCGATTATTCCCGTATTGGGAAAACCAATGATCGAATATGTTACCGAAACCCTTGCAAAAATAGAATCCATTAATAAAATTGCTGTTTCAATTGAAAAGTTCGAGGTTGTTAGGGATATTCTACCCAACTTTATTAAGTATCTTCCCACCTGTCCTGGTCCAAGTGCAAGCATCATCCAAGCCATTCAAGCATTGGGAACCCCCCTATTAATAACAACCGCTGATAACCCCTTACTTCAATCGGAATGGGTGGAATATTTCATACAGGAAGCGGAGGCCTCACAATGTGACCTTGCTGTTGGTATCGCGCTAAAGGAACAGATTGAAAAAGATGTTCCAAACACAAAAAGAACTTACATCAAATTGGCTGACGGTTCTTTTTCTGGTTGCAATATTTTTATGTTTCGAACACCAAGGTCCATTCAAGTTGCAAAACTTTGGCAAAAATTGGAAAGTTATCGCAAAAATCCACTAAAAATGGGCTTGCTATTGGGATATTCGATAATCTTGCGATATATCCTGCATCGCTTGACTAGAAAAGCACTTAAAAAAAGAATTTTCAAATTAACCAAGGTTAAGATCCATTTTGTAATTATACCCTGGGGGCAGGCTGCCGTGGATGTGGATAAACCTGATGATCTCCACTTGGTTAATAATTTGATGTCTAACCGATCAAATTAAATCAATTCTTACACATTTCATTGGTTTAAAATCAAAAAATCAATAAATATTCCAAGCTTTTTAAAATGTTCCATGTATTTGATATCGCCTGTCAATCAAGAAACGCCTCACAGGCTGTCTAAGTATTTTTTTGCCATCTATCAGACTATAGGGGCCAGCCTTACTTAATGTATGCACCCCTTGATTATATTCGCCAAATATTGAACCTTTATTGAACTGACCTGTAATTCTTGCTTCAAATTGATCAGGGGTTAATTCAATAATGTTTAAAAATGTTAGTCCCCCTCCATACGTCAGGCTACAATCCTGTGTCGGTAAAATAATACCCTGAGATGTAATGACTGCATTACCACCAGGACGTGCACTTGAGGGGGAAATCCTTACGGGATTAAGTGAATGAGAATGCCATGTTCCTGCGAGACTTTCCGACCAGGCAACAGATAAAACGCTTTGCCGACTTAACCCTTCCCTTACAGGAGTATAAAACATCCACCATAAATCATTATAAAATAATACAGTCGGATCAATGGCCACTTCAGGAAAAGAAAAAGAGGATACCTTCTCCCAATGAAATGGAAACTCAACTGCTTTATATAAACTGGTTTCACCTGATTTGTATGCCTCTGGCAGCATGTAAACCAACCCCTGATCCTCAATTAACATTGGATAGGATAGATGCCAGGGTTTCTCCAATACAATTTTTCGATCAATAAGTGAAAGCTGTTGATCAAGAATTAATACCTCTATACGGCCATGACGATCTCTGTAATCATATGCTTCCGCAAAAACATATAGTTTATTATCTCTATAGAGGCCAAAAGGATCAGCAAGAAATTTGAACGTATCCTCCTCTTTTATCCAATGAATATCGCAAATATCACAAGCTATCACATCCTCAACCGGTGCCTTGACAATACCAATGCGCCATATATCCGTTTCAAAAATCGACATCAGAAATACAAATTTATTTTGCGGGTATTAAATTCAGTAATTCAAGGGGCTTCACAGCAAAAGGTTTTACCACGCGCATCAGATTCTGGAAATGTTCCGTTTCGCAATGCGCATCCAAAGCCTGTTGATTTGCCCAACATTCAATAAAAACAATTTTATTAGGCTTGTCACTTTGAAAATAGGCTGTATAGCTATGATTTCCTTTTTCCTCTCTTGAACGAGAAACACACACATTCACAGCATCTGAAATTTTTGACCAGGCCCCTTCATCAATTTCCAGTATAGCAACCAAATTAACTTCCTGAGACATAATTCGTTCCTTATTTTTTAAATAAAAATAATACGTTTCATCTTTATCAAATTTTTATCTTAAAATAGTAAACAATCTGATTCTATAAAAAATTAAATATTTCTGATAAAATTCACTATAATCATATGATTTAAATTCATTCAATCATTTAAGGTTAAGACCAATTATGAGTGACGCACTTTCACGTCGTTTTATAGCTGCACAAGAAATTGTCAAAAATGCATCTGAAATTGCCTTACAAATGCGGCCCAGTCCAGGGGGACCCCAAGGATCCCTTAAACATGCCCAAGACTGGTTGACCGAAACAGATGGCAAGATCGAAACCTATATTTCAAAAGCAATTCAATCCCTCTTTCCCGAAGATGGTTTTCAAGGAGAGGAAAAGGGGAAAACACGTTCAGGGTCGTTAAGATGGATTGTCGACCCTATCGATGGAACATCAAACTATGCACGTGGCAGAAATCGGTGGTGTATTTCTCTTGGACTTATGGAAGAAAATGTTCCCACTCTCGGTATTATTGCAGCTCCATGCGTAAACGAATTCTATACTGCCCGTCTAGGAAAAGGGGCATTCATGAATGAAAAGCCCATTCATGTTTCCGATGTTAAAGATCCAAAAATATCCATGATTGAACTGGGCTGGAGTCACGTCAGTAAAATCGATGAATTTCTAAAAAATGCAGAAGCTATCTTAAAAACTGGCGCAATGATTCGCACTTTGGGTTCAGGCACCATGTCCCTCGTCGATGTTGCGAGCGGTAGACTGGATGGACATTTTGAAATGGCCATTAATTTATGGGATGTGGCGGCAGCACTCGTTTTACTTAGAGAAGCTGGTGCCTGTATTTCACCTTTCTTGGAAAATGGTGGCCTTCATCAAATGACACCTATTTTAACCGCAGCTCCAGGAATTTCGGATATCCTCTCGAAAACACTTCATATGTCCTTATCATAAATCGCTTTTATGTTAAACTACCGATCTGTCTTTTCTTTTTCGTCAAACCTGAACTATATTGTTTAATCCTATGAAAAATAATTTCATCTTTAAATATGGTACGATGTTTTGCTTTTCAATGCTGTCAATATTTTCTCTTCAGCATGCCAAGGCCAAAACTGACAAAGTACAATCTATTGTGGACCATTCTCTTTTAACAGTTGAGGATGTCTTTGCAAATATTCCCACATCCAGCCGTGTCTATACCCGTTTAAAAAACGCCAGGGCAGTGATGATTTGCCCAAATATTACACATATCTCCCTAGTGTTTGGAGGCTCCGGGGGAGATTGTGTGCTTCTTTCTAGGGATGCAAGAAATTCTTGGTCCAGTCCTGCTTTTTACAAAATGTCAAGTGGCTCTTTTGGTATACAGCTTGGTGTACAAAATACAGAAGTCATGCTTTTCATCATGAACGAACGCAGTTTGCGCAAATTGTTGGACAGCCAATTCACAATGGGAGCCAGTGCCTCTGCAACAGCAGCAAAATCCAGTAGCGATGCCAACAAGGATACAGCCGATATTTATAACCTGCAAAAAGCATCAGGATTATTTGTCGGAGCATCTCTAAAAGGATCTAAATTAAAAATTAACAGTAGTGCCAATCATAAATATTATAACCAGATTGTGGGACCAGAAGATATTGTCATGGCAATGCGCGTTAATAATCCAGCGGCAAACCGTCTGCGTAAAATCCTGATCAAATATTCAAATATGGCAAAAAATGTCCAACCTGAAAAAAAATCATCCAAAAATCATAATGTAGAAGATGATAATGGCGATGCCAATACCAATGATGATTCAGGTGCGATTGACCTTGCCCCACAAAAAGGTTCCTCATCACATAATATTAAATCTGAAAATTTGCCCGCCCCTTCAAAATCCAGAAAATAAAAAAACCATACTATATTTTAAAAGATAGTTTTTAAAAACTATCTTTTTTTCTCCGCGGCAACATTGTGATTATGTTCTGCAAGACTTGTTGAAAAACTATGTCCACCCGTTCCATTTGCAACAAAATATAATATTTTTCCTTCTGCAGGATGTGCAACAGCCTCCATAGCGGCTTCACCAGGAGAGCATATTGGTGTAGGCGGTAAAGCGCTGGTCCAATAAGTGTTATATGGGTTGACAATTTCCAGATCCTGTCGAGTTAGCCTGCGATCAAAATCATTTTTTCCATCAGTCAGGGCATAAATCACTGTGGGATCTGATTGTAATCGCATACCAAGATGCAGGCGATTGATAAATACACGGGCAACCATGGGACGTTCGCGTTTTAAAGCGGTTTCCCGCTCAACAATTGAGGCAAGGGTAACCAAATCCTGTTGCGTTTTTATCTCAGCAAGAACCTGTCGTTCACCCCAGATTTTTTGCAGTTTTTTCTGCATTGCCTGTTGCATACGGAATATCATCTTTTCACGAGACATACCCCATTCATAGGCATAGGTCTGGGGCAATACCGTTCCCTCTTCTGGTGGCTGTATCTGTCCTGTCATATAGGGGGCATCATTAACCAAATTCGTAATCTGATAGGCTGTCAGCCCTTCTGGAATGGTTAATTTATGCTGTACAGGTTTTGCATACCGCAAGATATCGATAACCTGTTGAATCGATGCCTGCTTCGGAAAAGAAAACTCAGCCGCGTGTAACGTCCCGGCCTTATCTGTCAGCTTTATGCCACTACGAAAAATAAAACCGCCCCAATAGGATTGAGTGACAACCTTTTCTTTCTGAAGTTGGTTTAATATTGCCGCGACATTTCCCTTGGCAATAACCACATTTTTAGCATTATCCAAAGGACCGGGAGCAAAATAGGTATATTTTCCGTAAAAGAATACAGCAAGCAGGCATACAAGTAATGCACTGACCCCATATAACAATCGACGCATTACAATTTAACCCATGATATATCTTAGTAAATTTTCATATTCTTTTAAAAATCAGGCTCGCATTCGTGCCACCGAAACCGAAACTATTGGATAGGGCAGCATCAACTTTTCTTTGCTGGGCAGTATGAGCTATACGATCAATGACACTTTCCCTTGATGGACTATCAAGATTCAAAGTGGGAGGTACCTCATTATTACATATTGATAATAGAGAGAAGATCGCCTCAACCGCACCTGCTGCACCTAATAAATGACCAATAGCCGTTTTTGTTGAAGACATTGCCAAATGTTTGCTTGCATCCCCAAACAACCGCTCGACAGCTTCAAGTTCAAGATCATCCGCCATGGTTGATGTACCATGTGCATTAATATAATGGATATCTTCCAATGATAATCCTGAATGCTTAATGGCCGATGCCATTGCACGATAAGCACCTTCATGCCCTTCTGCTGGAGCAGTGATATGATACGCATCACCTGACATGCCATATCCAGCCACCTCACCATAAATTTTTGCGCCACGGGCTTTCGCATGTTCATATTCTTCTAACACAAGAACACCGGCACCTTCTCCCATAACAAATCCGTCACGATCCTTATCCCAGGTTCTTGACGCTTTTGTAGGTGTATCATTGAACCCCGTGGATAATGCTCTGGCAGAACAGAACCCTGCAATACCCAATTCACATACAGCCGCTTCCGCTCCTCCGGCAATCATTACATCAGCATCGCCAAGCGCAATCAAACGGCTTGCATCTCCAATAGCATGCACTCCTGTTGCACAGGCTGTCACTACCGCATGATTAGGCCCTTTAAAGCCATATTTGATGGAAACATATCCTGAAACCAAATTAATCAAGGCAGATGGAATAAAGAACGGAGAAACTTTTCGAGCCTGACCTTCATTAACCTTGATTGAGGTTTCATAAATGGTTTGCAGCCCACCAATTCCTGAACCAATCATGACACCGGTAGCCATTTGATCCGCTTCATTTTTGGGTGTCCAGCCAGAATCCTCCACTGCCTGAATAGCCGCCACTAAACCCAATTGAATAAAACGGTCCATTTTCTTTAAATCTTTAACGGGGATCCATTCAGACAGGTTTAACCTGCCCTCTCCCTTTGAACCTTCAGGAACTTCCCCGGCAATACGTGCAGCAACACGTGAAGCATCAAAACTTTTGATTTTGTCAATACCGCTTTCGCTTGCAACAAGTCTTTTCCAAACATTATCGATACCAATTCCAAGAGGGCTTACAATCCCCATTCCAGTAACAACTACCCTGCGGTGTGGCCATGAACTTGTACTCGTCATTAAATTATCCTGTAAGTTTTATGAATCGATAATGTTATAGACTTTTAATTAAGATGCTTGTTTCTGTTTTTCAATATAATCGATAGCATCCTTGACTGTTGCAATCTTTTCTGCGGCATCCTCAGGAATTTCCACATTAAAAGCCTCTTCAAAAGCCATAACAAGTTCAACTGTATCCAAGCTGTCCGCACCCAAGTCATCAATAAAGGAAGCTTCAGGCGTTACCTTTGATTCTTCAACACCAAGATGTTCAACAACAATTTTTTTTACTTTGTCAGCAATTTCACTCATTATATTCGTCCTTTTACAGCTATAAAGCTTACATGTTTATACTATATTACCAAAGTTCCAAAGAATTTTTAGAACTTTATACGATTTTATCACAATGGTATTGGGGAAATATCACATTTCCCCCAAATAACCAAGCAAAAGCAATATTATAATTTTATAAAATGTTCAAATGGTTCACAAAGCAAGGATCTTTACACCATATACATGCCACCGTTAACATGCAAACATGTTCCAGTAACCCAATCTGTCTCTTCAGAAGCCAGATAGACAGCTGCGGATGCAACATCCTCCACCTGTCCCATTCTATTTCTTGGAATTCTTTGTAATAATCTAGATTGTTGCTCTTCTGATAATACGGCAGTCATTGGTGTTTCAATAAAACCGGGGGCAATAACATTAACGGTAACGCCTTTTTTCGCCACTTCTAACGCCAGACTTTTACTCATAGCGATTAATCCGCCTTTTGCAGCTGAATAATTGGCCTGACCAACATTACCAATAAACCCAATGATCGAAGCGATATTGATAATGCGTCCTGAACGCCGGCGAACCATTCCCTTTAACGCAATCTGACATAATTGGAAGGGCACAGACAAATCCACATCCAGAACCTCGGACCATTCCGATTCCTTCATTCGGATTGAAAGATTGTCCCGCGTTAATCCGGCACTATTAACCAGGATATCGACAGGTGCATTTGCCTGCCTCTCTGCATTCGGGATAAGCGCTTTTAAAGATTCCTGATCCTTGAGGTTGGCTGTTTGAACAAATGCGTTCTGTTCACCCAACTCTTTTTGAACCTCTCTTAAAACGTTTTCCCTGGTTCCCGACAAAACAACCCTTGCCCCTTGCTGAACAAATGCCTTGGCAATCGCTTGACCAATTCCACCCGAGGCACCAGTAACCAACGCTACCTTATTATCTAGTCTGAACATAATCTTCATAATCCTTGTGTTCTTTTAAAAAGCAGAAAGAATTTTTGCAAATTCTTCAAGATCTGCAGGTGTATCAACAGAACAAACCTTGCTATCCCGTGCAGTACGCTGCATGATTTTAGACAAAACCTTACCTGCACCAACTTCAACAAAAAAATCAACTTCCTGATCAATCATATATCGCATAGTTTCTGCCCATCTTACAGAACCTGTTATTTGTCTAACCAATGAATCCCTGACAAAAGAAGAAGAATTTTCATAAGGGCAGGCGGTTATATTTGCGATAACAGGAAAATTAAATGGTTTGGGATTTGTTTTAGCCAAGGCATCCCGCATTTCCCGGGCAGCGGGTTCCATTAACGGACTATGAAATGGTGCTGACACAGGCAATTTAACAACTCTACGGATACCAGCTTCCTTGGCTATGGCTATAATCCGTTCAATCGCGTCCATATGACCAGAAACCACAACCTGAGACGCACCATTATCATTGGCAACTACAACAACCGAATTTCCCTGCGTGGCCTGTTTACATAAATCCTGAACCTGTCCAATCGTGACGCCTATAAGTGCAGCCATTGCTCCCTGACCAACCGGTACCGCATTTTGCATTGCACTGCCGCGCGTCCGTAACAAATTGACAGTTGTAACAAAATCAAACACATTGGCAGCACAAAGAGCAGAATATTCACCCAAGGAATGTCCTGCTGCCATTGAAACCAGATGATTGGCATCAATATTAAATTCTTTTTCCAAAACCCTGATTACGGCCATGGAATGTGTCATTAATGCAGGTTGTGTATTTTGCGTTAAAGTCAACGCTTCCACAGGCCCCTCCATCATAATTTTGGATAATGGCTGCTTTAACGTTTCATCCAACGCTTCATAGACTTCTCTGGCAATTGGAAATGCTTCAGCCAATGCCTTACCCATACCAACATATTGGCTTCCCTGACCGGGGAATAAAAATGCACATTTCATAATAGATGATTCCAATAAAATAAATTAAACGGCAGATCTTACAAAAAGCTGGTTAATACTTCGTAAAATTTCAAAAGTCTGCTTCCACAAAGGTAAAATACGGTGTTCCTCAATACCCCGTTTTTTGACAATCTCAATTATTTCTCCAACCGAACGGCGATTGTCAACAAGTCCCAAAAACCCGCGTGCCTGTGCAGGTAAAGGAAGCATAATCGTCAACATTCCAAAAGAATAAGGAAGCAGATTGGATGGTAAAATCTGATTGGCAAGTATTTCTCCAGGCGTTTCCCGCATAAAAGGAATTGAATCAGAGGCACATGGATCAGCAAATTGTATATTATCCTCCGCGCGACGCACATACACAACATGCGTTGACATATTCCCAGCCAAAGATTCAGCCAGACTAGCCTGTGTTCTTATATCAAACTGCCTGAATTTTTCTCTGATCTTTGGATCTGTTATTAAATAAGCAGGATCATAACGCGCAGGCTCCACCAAACAGTTTACCGCCAACTCATTTTTATCCAACAGATCCCATAGTTCAGCAATTTTATAGGATCGGTCACGCGGGTTTAATAAAAGATCATACAGACCAGCGTCACCTCCAGTTAAATGATCACCAAAATTTCCATTAAATCTGAGCCAGGCAGTCGATGGAAGATGCTTCATGATTCTTTTTGCAACATCCAAACGCTTTACTGGTGGATCTGACAAAGAGGTCAGTTTGGATAATGCTTCCTGCACCATATAAACGCCAGTACGACCATAGGGAGCATAAACCATCAATCCCATCCCGCCGCCAGGATTTAGTTGTTCCCTTAATATTTGCAGGGCAGCAGCAAGATCAGGCAAATGATGCAAAACACCACAACAATCAATATAATCAAACAACCCGAGATTTAAATCTGGCAATTCAAGAATTGAACCCTGAACATAACGGATATTACTCAATTTCCGTGTAGCTGCCCGTCCTTTAACAATTTTCAAAACTGCCTCGGCCCGATCCAAACAGATCACTTCACCAGAACGTTGGTGTCGTGCCATTTGTTGAGCCACCATGATTGCTGCATCACCGGTTCCACAACCAGCAATCAAAATCCTTAATGGTTGCGTATAAGAACGATATCCTCCAAATACCCAATAATCAATTTCATTCAAATGGCTTGGACTGCCTATTAATAAGCGTTTGGTTTCATCCTTTGGATTGCGTTCGGGATACGGATAGGCCTCATATTGCCTTGCCAATCCCAAATCTTGCTGATCATTTTTATGGGCCATTATGCTCTTACAACCAATTTACCACGCTGCCAAGCTTCTGCCGCCTCATCGGCACTCATCCCCTGATTGCGTATTGCATTTTCCATGAACTGAACAATCTGATTACCCAACATCATTTCCTCAAGTTCATCAATCAAGTCACCCCCAAATCGCTGAATCCAATTGGGGTTTAATAGCATGGCCGCTTTTTGTTTCCGTATAAAAATATTCTCGGATTCCCTCAGACGATAAAAATTTCCTGAATCCGTGAACAATGCCGGCTCATAAAGCATCATTAACTCGGGTTCTTGTGAGTGGATTATTTCCTGATAATGAGTCAACGTCTCTTCATCTGCAATAGATTTCAATTGATAACCAGCCTTGATCAAACCATATTCTTTCATGATTTTATTTGCGAAAACCTGCAAAGTTTCACATACCGTGATTTCACGATGAAGAAATGAAGCTGTTATAAGTTGATCAATAGAACCTACATGTTCTTGAAAATTTTTTGGCAAAGCAAAAGAAATAGAGGGTTGATAAAGATTTCCAATCACCTTGAAATTCGGGTTGGATTGAATGATATCGGCATGAATATCAGGCAACCATACACTTACAAACAAATCAATTTTCCCAGCAGTCAGCTCCAGTATCAAATCCTTACATTCACCGGTAATTAATTCTATATCCGTTATTCCATGGGCCTCTAACACACGTGTTATAACCGCTGCTGTTGCTTCATGTATCAAATTATCAAAAAAACCAAGCTTTAAAGAATTCATCCCTGTTAATGTCCCACTCTTGTTCAGAAAATTGTTATATTATAGATAAAACTTGTTTGGTATAGGCTTTCTGTTGTTTATTAATAATCATTAGTATCAATTTAGACAAATATCTTTGCCATTTTTCTGAAGGCATCCACCCAATAACCTTACAAACCATATTAACCACCCTGACAATATGATGGATTTTATATAATGACATGGCCTTTTCCATATAAAGGGCTATACATCGTTTATGATTATATGGCATTCCATGGGGCTCATTGGTGGCATGAAAGGCCGAGGCAAGCTCATCATCCTGACTTTCAATTATACGACCCAAGGCAATCCTGGCTCGTTGCAACCTGGAGAGCTTTTGAGATTTCAAATATAATTTAGCATAATCATAAAACAATTTATAATGACGATATTCATCTCCAGCAATCCGTCTGCATATCTCCTTCAGGACAGGTTCCTTTACATAATCTGCCAAGGCACTGTAATAAGATGAAGTGCCAACCTCAACCATAGCCCGGGCGATAAATTCTCCCGCCTGTGATCCACGGATTGAGTGATCCGTCTTTAAGTCAATTTTATAAAAATTTCTGAAACGCTTATAACTTTCCTGATAATTCCAAGCAGGATCAGCCATCATGGCCCATCGTCCCAATGTTTCACCATGTTGCACCTCTTCATCTTCCCATTTCCTGAAAAGCTTTGTCAATTCAGGATCATGACCAAATACATTAGTCAAATAAACCGTATAGTCTACACTATTTCGTTCAACAACAGCAGCTGTTTTTATCAAAGGAACAATATCAGCATCTATTAATGAAGGGTCAAATTTATCCCAGTTAACCTGTTCAATATCCCAATGTTTCATAGTGCCACGCTTTCCTTATCAATTTTATTTTTAATTAAGAAATTATAAAACGACTATAGTAAACCGTAGTATGAGAAAATGACTAGATATTTTTATTAAATTCAATAGTCAAAACAGGAATTAATCTCGGACTCTGAAATTGGCGCCTGATTCCATTTTGGGTTATGATCCTTGTCAATAACTGCAGCCCTCACCCCTTCTAAAAAATCGGCCCGTTGGATAAGATGACTAACTAACAATAAATCGCGTGTTAAAACAGCTTCTTGAGTTGGTAATTTCAAATGCCAAGCTCTATAAGTTACCTCTAAAGAAAATGGACAAGCTTTTAATATAGTTTTAAAATCACATACGGCCCAATTATATTTACTTTTTCGCAATTTCTCAATAATCTTTGCTACAGAAGAAGCTTGATAAATATCAGCAATTTGTTTTAAAGTTTTATTATCAAATTCATAGGATTGCTTATATGTTGAAAGAAAAAAATTAATTTCATTTGGCTGTAATTCTGTTAATTTTTGTAAAAAAAGTTCTAATTCACTTGAATAAATCATATAATCTGCAAACCCCAACTTAATAGCAGTGTTACCATTAAAACGTTGTCCCGTTAACATAGCCCTTAATCCAGAAAAACCTGGAGCATTTTGAAATAAAAAAGAACTACCTGCATCTGGGGTTAATCCGATCATCACTTCTGGCATTGCTAAAATAGAACGTTCAGTAACAAAACGATATGTAGCAAACGCTCCTAATCCTATACCTCCCCCCATGGTAATGCCATCCATTACTGAAATAATGGGCTTAGAATAATGTAGTATATAATTAGCTAATACATAATTATATTTAAAAATTTCTAAACCTTTTTGTTTTTTACCTGAACGAACTAAATCAGCAATTTTCCGAATATCACCACCAGCACAAAAAGCTCGTTCACTACTACTATTAATTAAAATAATATAAATACGCGAATCGAATTTCCACTTTTCTAAAACATCTAATATTTGATTTTGTAACACATCATCAATCGCATTCAATGCTTGTGGTCTATTCAATGTTAATACACCAACATAATTTCTTTTTTGTACTACAACTAAATTAGACACTTAAAATATATCCAACAAAAATTTATAATTATTCATAAATATTGATAACAATTTAAAAAAGTTTATAAAAGTTAATAGTTTGAAAGTATATTTTTATAAGGTTGCGTCATGGACTTACTCCATAAAAGAAATGTATCCCTTGATTGTTTTCGTGGAATTATGGCTTTATTTGTCGCTTGTGGACATTTTTTTTATTGGAACCATAAACCAATAATTCCTTGTTCTTTTGTTTTAGCTGTTGATTTTTTTTTGGTTCTCAGTGGTTTTGTCATTTGTCATTCCGTTTATCAAAAAAGAGAAAAATTTAACTCTATAAATTTTGCTTTTAAACGTTATCTAAGACTTTTTCCAGTATATATCGTTTGCGTAGTTATTTCTTATGTATTTAATATTTTTAATAATATCACTCAACCTAATTTATTTGATTGGTTTAAAATATTAACTATTTCAGAAATGATTCCTTTAAATACGCTTCACCCTTCAATACCTTTTGAACCAATAGGAATTTCATATACTATTTCAGCTGAACTTTGGGTTGGAATAATAATTTTTCCAATATTTGTAACATTATTAGATAAATTTACGCATTTGATATTTCCTGTTTTAATTCTAGTAATCTTATATTGTTTAATTGTATTAAATCAAACCTCTATAAACTATATGGATGCGCATCATAGGCTGTATAATTTATTTATAGATTATGCAATTATTAGATGTTTATTAGAATATTCACTAGGAATTCTTACTTATTTAATATTTATTAAGATTAATTTTAAACCAAACAATTTTATAATTTCTTTTTTTCAACTTTTTATAATTCTTTTATTTTCTATGACTTACTTAAAATTAAATTATAATAGAAATAATGAATTTATAGCTCCTTTTTTATTCGCTATATTTATCTATCTCTTGTCTTTTAAAACTGGAATTATTTACAAAATAACTTCTAATAATTTTGCAAAATTTTTAGGAGATATTTCATATTCTATTTACCTAATTCATCCTATTTGGATAAATATCTGTTCAAAATATTTTCATTTACATACCACAAAAGGAATTAATATCGTCATTTATATATTTTGCATATTAACATCTGCATATATAATTTATCAATTTGTTGATAAACCTTGCCTACAACTTCTACGATACAAAAATAATACTTAAAACCAATTTTCAGTAATCTCGTAAAATTATTTATGATAAATTAAGGACTTATATATGCCGCTTAAAAGAGATTTCTCAACAACGATTTTTAATAATTTTCCAATTCGTCACGACTGGACCAAGGAGGAAATCGCTTCTTTGTTTCAGCTCCCGTTGCCCGAGCTTATTTACCAAGCACAAACTGCCCACCGATTAAATTTCGATCCAACACAAATTCAGGTTTCAACCTTGCTCTCGATCAAAAGTGGAGGATGTCCCGAAGACTGTGCTTATTGTCCACAAAGTGCAAAACATGAAGAAAAAATTAAGGCAGACCGTCTTATGTCCGTTGAAAAAGTGCTTGAAAAAGCACGCGCTGCCAAAGCGGAAGGTGCGACACGTTTTTGTATGGGTGCCGCCTGGCGTTCCCCGAAAGATCACGATCTCGAGACCGTTTGTGCCATGATAGAAGGCATTAAAAATCTTGGGCTGGAAACATGCGTAACCTTAGGAATGCTTAATCTGGAACAAACTGAAAAACTTAAAAACGCTGGACTGGATTATTATAATCATAATCTTGATACTTCTGAAGAACATTATGAAAAGATCATCTCAACCCGTACATATCAGGATCGTCTGGATACCCTCGCTTTTGTTCGTGATGCCGGTATCAAAGTATGTTGTGGAGGTATTCTCGGAATGAATGAAGATGAAGCAGACCGTGTCAGCATGATTGCAACCCTTGCCAATTTACCCAGACATCCGGAAAGCGTGCCTATCAATATGCTTATCCGCGTCAAAGGAACACCTTTGGGTAATGCAGACCCCATAGATCCTATTGATTTTATTCGTACAATTGCTGTCGCCCGAATCACGATGCCTGAAAGCTATGTTCGATTGGCAGCCGGCAGAACGGAGATGAGTAATGAAATGCAGACCTTGTGCTATCTGGCTGGAGTCAATTCTATTTTTCTGGGTGAACGTTTGCTAACCTGTCCCAATCCAGAAAAAAGCAGTGATTTGACCTTATTCAACAAATTAGGACTGCAAATTGCCAACCAGCAAAACCGGGCCATAACCTAAATTAACAACACTACTATAAGAATTAAGATTTTGAATTTTGGAAATCTTATCTAGATTCTTGCTTTCCAGCGTAATAACCTTAAAGCGTTCATAACAACACATACGCTACTTAAAGCCATGGCTCCCCCTGCAATAGCCGGATTTAAAAATCCGAGCATTGCCAAAGGAATACCGATAATATTATAGATAAACGCCCAAAACAACCCTTCCTTGATACGCTGATGAGTTCTTTTGGCAATGTTCAACGTATCAGCGACCAATTCAGGATTATTCCGCATCAATACGATCCCAGCCACCTCGGCCGCCACATCCGTCCCCTCGCCCATTGCAATGGCAAGATCCGCCTCTGCCAAGGCCGGAGCATCATTTATTCCATCTCCAACCATGGCAATTGACTGATGATCGATACCCTTTGAACCATGTTTCTTGATAAACTGTTGTTTATCTTCTGGTGTCAGATTCGCTTTAACGTCATCTATTCTCAATATATTACCAATTTTTTTGGCGACAGCTTCATTATCCCCCGTCAACATAATTGATTGGATTGAATGCTCTTTCAATCGTCGAACCGCCTCTACCGAACCAGACCGTACATGATCCTCAAAAGCTATAATACCCAATAAACGATAGGAATCTTGCATCTTCTCAAGAAGCCAGGATAAAGTTGATGATCGGATTTCTGACGGCACATCAGGAATTTTACACCCATGCGATTCAACCATCCGCTGATTGCCCAATAAGAAAACCCGTTCTTTTATCTTTCCCATGATACCACGTCCCTGTTCTTTTATAACCCGGAATTCTTCTGGTTGTTTCAAAGAAATAGTATAAGAGGAGGCTTCAGATAGCAGTGCCTTTGCCAAGGGGTGTTCGCTTGATAAAGACAAACTGGCTGCATAATAGAGAATTTCTTTTTTTGAAAAATCGGATAAAGAAACAATTGAAACGACTGACAGTTTTCCTTCTGTTAGGGTTCCTGTTTTATCAAATGCCACCTTTTTGACATGCACCGCTCTCTCTAAAGTTTCAGCATCACGAATTAAAATACCAGAACGAGCTGCTGCCCCGCATCCAGTAGCTAAAGCTGTCGGCGTTGCCAAACCCAATGCACAAGGACAGGCAATCACCAATACGGCAGCGGCATGCATTAACCCTATTACAAAAAAACCGTTTATCAACCACCAACCCAGAAAGGTTAATAATGCTAGAATAATAACAACAGGTACAAAAATACTGCTTATCCGATCCACCATTTTTTGGATTGGCGCCTTGGAGGCTTGTGCATTTTCAACCAATTGGATAATAGCGGACAATCTTGTCTGTCTCCCGGTTTTTTCAACCTTAATTGATAAACGCCCATTATCATTTAATGAACCACCAGTAACTTTATCCCCAATTTTTTTCTCGATTGGCAGGCTTTCCCCAGTCAGCATCGACTCATCAACTGCACTTTCACCCTGTATGACCGTCCCATCACAAGGAATTGTTTCACCTGGACGAACAACAACCTGATCACCAACCATTAATTGATCCAGGCAAACTGATATTTCTTTGTCATCAACCAGTTTACAAGCTGTATCAGGACGCAGAGCCTGTAATGCCCTAATTGAATCAACGGCTTTATATCTTGCCCGCTTTTCCAACCAGTGCCCCAGTAAAATAAAGGTTATAATCAATGAGGCGCTTTCATAATAAAGATCAGGCTCAACCTTGCAATAACCCAACAACCATGAAAGCAATAAACATGTGCTCAGAATCCAGGCGGTACCTGAACCAAGTATCACCAGCAAATCCATATTTCCATTTCCTGATTTTACCGCACGATAAGCAGCAATATAAAATGGTTTTCCCAACCAGAATTGCACAGGAGTTGCCAATAAAAACTGAACCCAGCCTGGAAGCATCCAATGATGGTTGAAACCGCCAGCAATCATTGAACCCAATAATGGTGCGGAAAATAAGGCCGCGATAATCCAATGATATAAATCCTTTTCATCACGATCCCCATTCAGGTTGATAGCTGCATGACCAGGATCAAGCCATTCCGCATGATAACCAGCCTTTGTGACAGCCGTCTCAATCTCAGCAATTAAATTTTGTTGTTGGATAGCTGGTTTTGGAATGACCCTGGCCTGTTCCAATGTCAGATTCACATTGACATCTTCAACTCCTGCAACACGCTTAATGACTTTCTCAACACGTCTGACACAAGATGCACATGTCATTCCACGAATTACAAAATCAATTCCTTTATTTTCCAATGCTGCAGACATGATCGACCAATCCTACACTTTATCGGTATGCAAATAAGAATTAGTATAAAATATAAAACATGCTATAATAATTAACTTTCATAGTCATTAACTAAATAGGATTTTCATCATGAAAATATATCATGTCGAAGGAATGACATGTCAACATTGTGTCCACGCTGTAAAAGAAGCCGTTGAAGCCCTTCCAGATGTTCAGGAGGCCAATGTCGACTTGAAAACCGGAACATTAAAAATCACCGGTTCGGTCAATGAGAATGAACTCAAAAAAGCGATTGAAGAGGAAGGATACACCCTTTCTTGAAATAATCCCATAATGGGCATTTCAGGTTAAATAATAATTATTCGCAATTATATTCTTGTCTGGCATTTTTTACAAACTGTTGAATTAGGATTGGATCCTTTTTCCCCGGTTCAGATTCAACCCCTGATGAGACATCAATTGCCTCTGTACCTGACTGCTGAATGGCTTCTTGCACATTATCGGGTGTTAATCCACCTGCCAGCAACCATGGCTTTGCCGGGTTCCAGTTTTTAGTCAGGGACCAATCAAACTTGCGTCCATTACCGCCCGGTCTTGTATCCGATTCATAAAATGGTGCCTCAATCACCATTCCATCAACCTGGGAAGGTTCAAGCAAATCATCACGCGTTTTAACGCCTCTTGCCAACCAAACTGGCAGACCGATTTCCTCTCGAATAGTTTCCGCCTGTTTGTCAGAACAATAAAGTTGCAGAATATCCAGCCGAACCTTGTCAAGAATTCTTCTTATATCATCTAATTTTGGCCTAACAAACAAACCAACCCTTAACAGACCTTCCTTACCATAATCAGGCAACTGTCTCGCTTGGGTAACAGATAAAAAACGCGGAGACGCTGGATAAAAAACCAATCCCACCCAATTGACCCGTAATTTTAACAATAAATCACAAGTCGCCGTTTCTCTTACACCACATATCTTGATAGAAACCATAAAATTAATCTTGTAACTGACAAATGATTTCCTCAGCAACCTGTTGTGGATTAGCTGACTGTGTTATTGGCCGACCCACTACAATCCAATTTGCACCCGCCTTATGTGCCAACGCGGGTGTCATGATTCGTTTTTGATCATCTGTTTTGGCATTTTCCAACCTTATTCCCGGTACCACTAATACAACTTTATCTTCATAAAACTTACGCAGAGTTGCAACTTCCTCGGGTGAACAAACAAGACCATCGACACCAGCGTCCAAAGCCATTCCTGCCAGTTTCATTACTTGTTCAAGAGGTGTCGTATGAAGATTTACACTATTTAAATTCTCCTGATCCATACTGGTCAGAACCGTAACCCCAAGTAATAACGGTTTCTGATTTTCAGGAAAATTGACATCTATTGCCTTACGTGCGGCTTTAATCATATCTTTTCCGCCCAACGTATGAATAGTCAACATGGCTGGTTTTACAGAAACCAAACTGGCAATTGCAGATGCAACGGTATTGGGAATATCATGCAGTTTCAGATCAAGAAAAACTTGCCGACCCCTAGCCAGTTTCCTGACCGCATCAAAACCGCAAGCGTAGGTAAACTCCATACCTATTTTAATCATTTGCCCTGTTAAATCAGCAATTTGAGCCCATTGCTCAGCCAAATCATAATCTTTTGTATCAATCGCAAGAATCAAGCCGGTTTTTGTCATTATTTTTCTTAAGTGATCTATCAATTATTTATTATAATATGTGGAAATAAATCTATTCTTCTGAATTCTGTTGCGAAGGTTCAACCCTGTCAGGGGAAAGGGCAGACGTTGCTGTTGGAACTGGGGTCCCATTCTGTCCTGTTCCCTGCTGCGTTGTATTCTGTTGAGTCAGGGCTATATACTGGGCCCGCAATTCATTTAACTGTGTTTCCAAATCACGTATTTTCTGTTCTGCCTTTCTGGCTCTTTTCCATTGACTGACCAAGGAGGTGAAAACTGTTAAAGCTCCTATTGCAAAAGAAATGATTCCAGCCAGCAATACAATCATTCCAACAGAACTTTGCCAATTAGCAGAAAAGAAATTCATTGGCACAGGCGTCATATTTAACAAGAAAAAGATAATTAAAAGTACCAGGAATGGTACAACGATAATTAATCGCAACACGATATGATCTCCCTAACCCAACCATAATCAAACATTATGAATATGACCAGTATATAATACACAAACCCTTACATAAATAAGGAATTTTAATCCAGATAAAAAAAACATTTAAAATAATAATTTAAAAAAAACAAAAAATAACCATATAGTTATAAAAAGATAAATCGTTTTTTCTTATATAAATCAAAAAGCTATGCATGAAATTGTTTCATTTAAAAAAATAAAGAACAAAATATGGGCCAACATTTTTTATATCGGAAACAAACGATACATCGCTAATATTTATCATTCTTATGAAAAAGCATATCAGGATTGCGAATGGCGGAAACAGGAAATTACTGCCTACAGACATTTACTAATCAATCATGAACAACCCGTACCACAATATTTGACAATCCCGATTCACCAATCAGAGATTCCAAAAAATTGGCTACCTTTGCCTGTATTCGGTTTTTTGCTTTCCTCAAAAAAACTTTCAAAAAAAACAATTTGATTTTATAAACAGGTCCTTCGATTCAATTTATTAATAATTTTATACCTATAAATATTTAATTTAAAAGAGAATGCTCAATGTCTAATAAACAACATGAAGAAAAAACGTTTTTTTTACCTATCATCCCAGTTAAGGATTTAGTCACCAACATTGAATATATTCGAGAATTAAACGTAAAAATTTTTAATACACCCAAAGTTTTTCTTAAGGTATCTCCAAAATCCGACATTACCGTAACCGTTAATGTCAATGCCCAGCAAATTGAAAAGGATTACCCCCAATTCGAAATTATCGTTATCCTAAATTGTACCAGTCAAAAACAACTTGAAGATGATGATGAACCAACTTCTATTTTTGAAATTGACTTGCAATATGGTGCAGTTGTGACCCTTCCCACTTTAAAGGCTGCCAATATAGAAGAATTGTTGATGATACATGCTCCAGAATTATTATTTCCAGAAATTCGCAATATCATCCTGAATATAAGTCGTACATCCAATCTACCCTCTATTCTTTTGCAACCCATTGATTTCGCAGAATTATGGAAAGAAAAAAAATCCACCCTGAAAAACAAAGATTAAGAAACCCTACAAAAATGGATACAACAATGCCCCAAAAACTAGACACGGACAAAAAAATTATTGGTCAAGCAGATCCAGGCGGGATTGTTCCGGAATCATCACGTATTGCCTATGAAAACCGTTGGCTAAAAATCCGTGAGGATATCATACGCTATCCCAACGGGTTAAAAGGCATGTTTGGTGTTGTAGAACGAAATGAATTCGCTGTTATTTTACCACTGCATATTAATAATGAGGGAATTAAAATAGTCACCCTTATTCGACAATACCGATATCCTGTGGGTAAATTTATGTGGGAACTGCCGATGGGAATGTGGGAATTAAAACCAGATGCCACCCCCGAGATGGTTGCTGCCGGAGAACTGGAGGAAGAAACAGGTTTGCGTGCCGCCAATATGGTACATGGAGGTATATTATATCAGGGGGCAGGCTATTCAACCCAAAAAGGTCACGTTTTCCTTGCAACTGATTTAACACAACATTCCCCGAAACGCGAAGAGACAGAACTGCATATGACCTGTCATACAATCCCGTTAACTCAATTTGAGGAAATGATTCAAAACGGACAAATAACTTGTATGGTTACAATCGCTGCATTCTGTTTGTTACGTAGTAAAAAATTAGTTTGACTCTCTCTTCCATCGTTACCTAAAAAAAGATTTAATCGTGTAATTTATGACTTGAGGAAATATAAAGTATGGCAGAAACCCAGCTCCAATATAATAACCCTTCTACATCACGTACCCTTGTCAAACATGCGGTTACAATTGGTTCCACCATGATCTTGGGACTTGTTTTTGGGTTGATCTGTCATGCTTTTGGAGATGTTATTATCTATAAGTCAGCAAATGGCTCAATAACGTTATCAAATTTTATTCTGACCTTGTCTGAATTAATTGTCAATTTGTTTTTGCGCCTGATAAAGATGATCGTGGCACCTCTGGTTCTGGCCACGCTTATTGCCGGGATTGGGAACGTTCAAGATACTAAAACCATAAAAACCATCGGGATCAAGGTTATTTTTTGGTTTATCGGTGCCTCTATCGTTTCCTTGGGTGTTGGAATGCTTGCCGCCAATATCATCCAGCCAGGCAAGAATTTTACGCATAATTTACCACCTGTCTCTGAATCTCATGCAATTTATCATTTTGACCTTATTAAATTTACACTTCATATCGTTCCTGATAGTGTCATTGACGCAATGGCTCATAACGATATGTTACAGTTAGTAGTTTTCGCTGTCTTTTTCGGTTTGTCTTTAGCCGCTTTACCTGACAAACAATGTCAACTGGTAAGAGATGTAACAGATGGAGTAGGCAAAGTTATGCTGAAAGTCACCGATATGGTCATGATTATTGTACCATTGGTTGTCTTTGCTTCACTTCTTTCAATAGCAACCCGTAATGGATTACACGTAATTGAAAGCTATGGACTGTTTTTGATCGAGTTTTATGCTGTCATTCTCGTCATGTTCATTATTTTGATCGGAACTGGTTATTTCATGATGGGAAAAAAAGTGTTTAAACTTCTTCCATTCATAGCCGAACCTGTAATGGTGGGATTTGCAACCGCCAGTAGTGAGTCTGCCTTTCCAAGATTACTTGAACAACTTGAAAAATTCGGTGTTCCACCCAAAATATCTAGCTTTGTCGTTCCCTTAGGCTATAGCTTTAACCTTTGTGGAACCATGATGTTCATTTCATTTGCCGCCATTTTCATCGCACAAGCCTATGGTATTCATATGCCCATTGAAAAACAAATCATGATGCTCCTGGTCATGATGATCAGCAGTAAAGGCATCGCAGGAGTTCCACGCGCCTCAATGGTAATGCTCGCCGCTGTCATGCCAGGTTTTGGAATACCCGAAGCCGGACTGCTATTAATTGTCGGAATTGATCAGTTTCTTGATATGGCAAGAACTGCAACAAGTGTTTTGGGTAATGGAATTATTGCAGCAATCGCTAATGAATGGGACATCAGAGCAAACAATACAAAAGAGACAATATAATTTTATCCTTCCCCAAAAACAGTTGAATATAAAAAAGGTCACTGATATCTTATGAAAACGCAATTAATTGATGGCAAAAGCTTTGCCTCAAACATGACCCAGAAAATAGCTCTGGAAGTCAAGCAGCTGCAGCAGGAAAAAAATATAACCCCTGGTCTTGCCGTCATTTTGGTCGGCAATGACCCTGCCAGCGAGGTATATGTCAGAAACAAGACAAAACAGACACACAGGGTGGGAATGCGTTCGTTCATGCATCTTCTTCCTGAAACAACCACACAAGAAGAAATCCTGAATCTAATTGCAAGATTGAATAAAGATCCTGATATTCATGGAATTCTCGTACAGCTACCTCTTCCAAAAGGGTTGAATGCAGACACCATTATTCAGGCAATCACCCCTCATAAAGATGTTGACGGCTTGACAGCCTATAATACAGGAAAACTTGCGCTCGGACATAAAGACGGATTTATACCCTGCACCCCACTTGGATGTCTAATGTTATTGCAAAAAGAACTTTCCAGTTTGAAAGGATTACATGCAGTCATTATTGGAGCGTCAAACTTGATGGGCAAACCCATGGCACAACTTTTATTACAAGAAGGTTGCACTGTAACTATTGCCCACATTCATACACGCAATCCTGAAAAACTTGCCCGTCAAGCAGACATTCTTATTGTTGCGACTGGTTGCAGTGAGCTCGTTAAGGGATCATGGATCAGTGAAGGTACGACTATTATAGATGTCGGCATTAACCGTATCACGACAAAAGATAACAAGACCAAACTGATAGGTGATGTCGCTTTTGAAGAGGTTTTGGGTAAAGCTGCAAAAATTACACCTGTCCCTGGTGGTGTCGGTCCTGTCACTATTGCCTGTTTGTTGCATAATACATTACAAGCAGCAAGAAATACGATAAAATAATTTACACCAGAACTATTTCTTATTATAATTATTGCAATAATATAACAATAATTTCTTAAACCGCTTGATTAATATTAATAACTAAATCATTTAAAAGCGGTTTACAATTTATTAGATTGTTTTCTATAAACGAAACTAAAACTTGCTAATATAATATTTAAGTGAACAATTAAAATGACTGAAATTGATTTTCCCTCTTTACTGTTTGATTCAGCCTGGTATTTAAAAACCTATCCAGATATTGCAGCCGCCAATGCAGATCCTGTTGAACATTATCTGTTTTTCGGATTTCGAGAGGGACGAAATCCTAACCGTTTTTTTAATACCACCTTTTATCTGAATACCTATCCTGATGTTGCCGCAAGCACTATTAACCCTTTTATCCATTATATAATGTATGGTGCCGCGGAAGGGAGATTACCCAGGGCTTCTGATCAACCACCTATACCTTCTACAACGGTAAGCACGGAATTATCAACCGGGACCGATATTCCGTATATGGTTGCCACCGAACCCAACCCACAATCTAAATCTGAAATTAATTTAAGTTTTAAAATCAGTGATTCAGAACCTCCCCAGCAATTACAAGATAAAAAAACTGCATCCTATGATAAATTAACCTTGAATGCCGCATCTGAGGTTACAACAAAATTACCAAACAAGAAAACGACTGTAAAACCAAAAAACTCATCGGTAGCATCCTCTCGAAAACGAAGTCCGAGAGTCAAAACTCAACGCGTAGCACATGGTAATAGTATAAGCAGATAGGCTGATTTTTGTATAAATTCAAAACTAGATTAATAATCAGTTTCTAACGGTTTTCTTTTTAAATTTTCTTCTTTTTTTTACATTCATTAAACGATGCTGATAAGGAGAGAGATATATTCCAGCTTTTTTTCTCCTTATTGAAGAATTATTGTTCAAATAAGAGGCTTGAATGATTTGAAACTGATAATGATTGTTTAGATCAGGTGTATGAGAATGATAATTGCCAATCGCCTGCATTAAATTTCCATTTGTCTCTGCAAGATACAATTTAAGAATCGCCCCCGCCACGGCTATATTATAACAATTATCCTGTTTTAATCGTTGATAGATGACTTGACCAGTTTCATGTGTTGTTTCCATCAATGGAACAATCCAACGTGTATTGATCTGCATTACCCCCAAATCCTGCGTGCCATTCTTGTTATTGGAGACAAGATTAGGAGCCCCACCCTCCACACGTTGTATTGCCGGTAAAACAGAGGAAGGCAAATGATGAAATGCAGCAACCATCATCATACATTTTAAATATGTCGCAACCATCTAACTAAATTAACTTTATTCTATTTTATTTTTATATTAACAATTTTAACATTAAAGAAATTAAATCTATTATTTCAAATCCATTTATTTCATTACAAGGAATTCGTTATGACACGAATCTCGGTAGAATTAATTCCTAGAGATAGAAATCATATCATTAGTGACATGAAACAAGTCAAGGAATGTTTCCCAATTGCCGACAGCATCAATATTCCAGATCTCATGCGTTTTTCTTTAAGAAGCTGGAACGCTTTTCAGATTACCTCTTCATATTATACACGTTCCATTCCTCATATAAGAGCAATTGATATTAATCCCGATCTTCCATTGCCCGGCCATGATATCAATAATTTACAAGAAATTCTGGTTATTCAGGGAGACCCTCCCTCCGATTTCAACAAACATACATATCCCAATTCAACTGAAAGCATTTTAAGACGATATCGAAGGGAACTCCCGCATCTGAAATTGTATGCTGCCTTTGACCCATACCGTCGTTCTCCCAAGGAAGAACTTGAACATGTCCTGTCAAAAAAAGAAGCGGGAGCCAGTGGTTTTTTTACACAACCCATTTTTGATGAGAAAATGCTTGAACTCTGTATGGATTGGTTACACAACAAAACCGTTTTTTGGGGTTTATCACCTGTCATTGGACCAAAATCGAAATCATATTGGGAAATTACCAACAAAGTTGTCTTTCCACATAATTTTGAAACAAGTTTACAGGCCAACATTGATTTTGCAAAAAAAGCCTTACAAATGATCAAAAAAACAAACCAAAATGCTTATTTAATGCCTTTACGCGTCAAATTAACCACCTATCTATCACCATTACAGGAAATTTTTCAAAACTAGTATCCCAACGCATATAAAATTCGAATCCAAGATCGTATCCCCTTATGAAATGAACGAAGATTATATTTTTCATTCGGGGAATGAATGCAATCATCAGCATTTGCAAACCCGATTAAAAAAGATTCTATTCCGAATTCACGCTGTAAATCATTAACCACAGGTATGGCGCCTCCACTGCCAATAATGACTGTTTTATGAAGCCATTCATCTTCGAGGGCTTGACTAATTTTACTTAAATTCTTTCCTTCAAGGGAAACCATACTTGCATTTGAAACACCATGAGAAACAAATTCAACTTTACAATCTTCGGGTATTCTCGATTTTACAAACTGCCGAAAATTTTTCCGAATTTGAATTGGATCCTGTCCCCCAACCAAGCGAAAAGAAATTTTGGCTGAAGCCTGAGCTGGAATAACCGTTTTAAACCCATGTCCTTCATATCCCCCCGTAATTCCATTGATTTCACACGAAGGACGACACCATGTCTGTTCAACGGCATTGAATCCAATCTCACCCGCCGGATATTGCAAACCGATTGGATGAAGCAGTTCACTATCGGTTTTACCAATTTCCTGCCATTTTTGACGAATCGTTTCAGCAATTTCAGGCACCCCTTCATAAAAATTTGGAATGGTGACCCTTCCTGTATTATCACGTAATGCTGCAATAATTTCAGCCAAAACCTGAATAGGGTTTTGAGCGGCATTTCCATATAATCCCGAATGCAAATCCCGATTAGCCGCGTAAACGGTAACCTCTTCCCCAACCAAGCCACGAACCATGGCAGTGATTGCTGGCACATCCGGAGTAGCCATATCCGTATCACAAATAAAAGCAATATCAGGATGTAAGATTTCTTTCTGTTGTGCTAAAAAGGTAGATAAATGTTCTCCTCCACTTTCCTCTTCACCCTCCAAGATAAAGGTGATATTCAATGGAAATTGCTTGTCTTTCATATAAATCGCACGACAGGCTTCCAGGAAAGTAAGAATTTGACCTTTGTCATCTGATGATCCACGCCCATGAATAACCTCTTTTCCTGTTGCGTCGGTTCGGATACAAGGTTCAAAAGGTGGTATTTCCCATAATTCCAGTGGATCGACAGGTTGTACATCATAATGTCCATAAAATAAAACATGCGGGGCTCCCTTTATTTCAGGAGAATTTGCCATGACGATTGGATGTCCCCCAGTTTCACAAATCTGCACATCCAAATCCATATTACGCAAGTAATCATGTAACCACTGTGCTGCCTTTCGACAGTCTTGGTTATAGCTTGGAATAGCTGAAATACTTGGAATGCGTAAAAATTCGAATAAACGATCAAGAGATTCTGTTATCCTATGATCAACATTGCAAAGAATTGATTGCAAAATAAACTCCTATTATTATAAAATTTTATTTTAAAGAGATACTTTTTTATTTAATAACCAATAATGATTTTATCCTATCTGAAACCAAAACCCATTACATTAAAGATTCTTGCCGCGGCCATTTTTAATCTTGTATGTTTCATAAATATCGGTATGCCTTTGGCTACAATACCTGTATTTGTTCACAGACAACTCGGATATAATAGTATAATTGCCGGAATTGCTGTTTCCGCAGCCTATCTTGCCACCTTTATAAGTCGCCCGGGGGCAGGTCAATGGCTGGATACCAAAGGAGCCAAAAGTGCAGTCATTATAGGTTTGGGAATTAGTGCATGCGGGGGACTTTTAACAATTTTGGCTTTATTGTTTATCCATCAACCTCTTATGGCATTAATAATCATCCTTCTAGGCCGCTTTTGCATGGGTATTTCAGAAAGCTGGGCATCAACAGGTGTTAATGTCTGGAATATCGGCAGAGTAGGAATTGAAAACGCAACCCATGTCATATCATGGAATGGCGTAACCACTTATGGCGGCATGGCTATTGGTGCCCCCTTAGGGGTTTATCTTGCTTCACAACCCATCGGTTTTATTGGAGGGTTATCTGGATTTTCTATTCTTACTGTCATTCTGGCTTCAGCATCAATGCTTCTAGCATCAACCTATCCAGCCATCATTCCCGTTCCAACCGCTAGACGTTTACCTTTTACCAAGGTTTTCAAACGAATTTCAACTTACGGCTGCTGTCTTGGTTTATCAACTATCGGATTTGGCAGTATTCAAACTTTCATTGCCTTATATTTTATTAGCAACCACTGGACAGGATCTGCCATTGCCTTGACAATTTTTGGCGTTTCCTTTGTCATGATCCGATTTATTTTCAAAAATTCACTTTTAAAATATGGTGGTTATATTGTCTCTATCATCTCCCTAATTACAGAAACCGTTGGTCTTCTTCTGCTTGCCACACAAACCTCAATAATTGGTGCATATATCGGAGCGGCCTTGACAGGATGTGGTTTTTCACTCATCTATCCAGCCTTGGGTGTTATTGCCATATCAAAAGTCAGTAGTGAAAATAAAGGGGCGGCTCTTGCCTCATTTTCTTTATTTCTGGATATGGCCCTTTTTATTTCCGGTCCCCTACTGGGTCTAATCCAAAGTCATCTTGGATATGATTATCTTTATTTGTCAGCCAGTTTTTTTGCTTTTTGTAGTGTTCTGTTAACCTATGGGCTATATTATCAGAATAAAAAATCCTCTATTTAACGATGATATATTAAAGAAAATTTCATGACTCATTACAATTACTCAATTACCGTTTTCTGCGGTTCAAAATGCGGAAACAAATCCATCTACATTCAGGCGGCAAAAGAATTGGCAAGCCATTTTGTTCACAATCAATTACGACTTGTCTTTGGCGGTGGCAGTGTGGGATTGATGGGAATAATATCAAATACCATGATTGACCTTGGTGGATCCGTCAAAGGTATTATCCCGCAATTCCTTATCAAAAAAGAGGGACAACATTCTCGTGTAAATGATTTAACAGTTACCGAAGATATGCATTCCAGAAAAAAGATTCTTTATGACGAAGGAGATGCCTATCTGATTATGCCTGGAAGTATCGGGACTTTTGACGAATTCTTTGAAATACTTACTTGGCGCTATCTAAAGCTCCATAATAAACCGATCATCATTGTAAATGTCGATAATTGGGCTAGGGGCATTCATGATCAATTAAACAATACCATCAAACAGGGATTTGCTGATAAGTCCCTGTTGAAACTTTTTGAAGTTGTTCCTGATGTACCTTCAGCAATAGAATCTTTGAAAAAACAGATGAAATTCTAGAAAATAAATATTCCTGTTACCATAAAATTCTGTAACAGGGATTTCACATATTATACAATATTTTCTAATGAAAATTGGCAAGATACCGTTTTAAATGCCAGTATGCTCGAGTCATATCCATACCCACGCCAAACAAATCCTTAATCTGAAATGGACAGGTTAACAGACTTCCGGCAATCCTGGAAAAATTCAACTTGCCATCCTGTGTCAAGACTGAAGAAACAAGAGGTGGAAGATTCCGACTTGCCGTATCACATACAACACGTAAAACAGCAAACGGAATATGTTTCTCCTGAGCAAACTGCGCAACCAAACCACTTTCCATATCAACTGCCAAACAGGCCGAATCTTTAAAAAGCCTTTCTTTTTTTTGGGCAGAGGTTACAATTTCATTGCTATGCAATAAACTTCCGAGCTTGACTTCTGATTTTTCCGCCCCCAACCAGGTCCTTAATTCGGCATCCGCATGATATTCCCTATTCTCGGCAACTACACTATGCGACAATAATATTGTACCTGCCTTAATAACGGGATCCAAACCGGCAGCAAATCCAAAAGATACGATTGAATCAATTTTTTCCACCGACAATCGCTCAAGGGCCTTTTTTGCACCCAGATAGTTCGCCCCGCTCGTTTCAACAGCAGCAGGAGCTAAAGTTGAGGCTAATCTTGCCTCAAAATCCATTCCAACCAAAATACCAAGGCGGTTGTATATCATTAAAACCCAACCTCGACTTTTCCACTGTTACTCGCTTGAAGATTGCGAAAACGTGATAAGGCCAATAAAGGAAAAAACTGTTTATATCCATGATAACGAAGATAAAACACTTTTGGAAATCCCACGGCATTATAAGGATTTTCTTCCCAGTGACCATTTTCTTTCTGGGCGCTCATCAGCCAGGCCATCCCTTTTTGCACCGCTGGGTGTTTGACTTGTCCCGCTGCCATTAATCCGAGTAATGCCCAGGCAGTCTGAGAAGGCATGCCTTGATTATAAACGCCTTTTGGCGCATCCTCATAGGAGGCTTCATCTTCACCCCATCCTCCCTCTGGTCTCTGTACATAAAGTAACCATTTAACCGCACGTTTTACCATTGGATCTTCATGAGAAATTCCAGCTGCATTTAAGGCGCATAAAACCGACCATGTTCCATAAATATAATTCGTTCCCCAACGCCCGAACCAGCAACCTGCATCTTCCTGTTCAGAACGTAAATATTGAATTGCCTTATCGATTACCGCTTTATCTTCGGGATAATTAAGCTGTGCCAGGAAAGAAACACAACGCGCCGTTACATCAGCCGTAGGAGGATCCAGCAAAGCGCCATGATCAGCAAAAGGGATATGATTCAGGATCATTTTATTATTGTCGATATCAAAGGCCCCCCAACCACCATTCGAGCTCTGCATGCCAATTATCCACTGACGGGCACGTTCAATTGATTCTGCATGATCCGGATTACCATCACGATGTAGCAACATACCGACAACAGCCGTATCATCAACATCTGGATAATAATCATTTCTATATTGAAATGCCCATCCTCCAGGAGCTGTTTCGGGAGAATTAATAATCCAATCTCCCTTTACATCCAAAATCTGGCGATCTTTCAGCCATTTCAAACTTTTCGCCAATTTTTGTGAAGTTACCTCTCGATCCACTGCTCGATTATGACTTATGGTTTCAATTACGGCATGTCCAGTCAAGGCAGTATCCCAAATAGGTGAAACACAAGGTTGACAATAAGCTTCTGTATCCGTCTCAATCAATAATTTTTTCACAGAACGCCAGGCAATCGCAGCGCGTGGATCATCATCGGCAATTCCCAACGCATGATATGCCATCACAGAATTTGCCATGGCTGGGTAAATTGCTCCCAGCCCGTCTTCTCCATTCAATCGTTCATCAACGAATTCCAATGCTTTCTGAATGGATTTTTTTCGTAAAACAGATGGAATATATTTTTCAGCAGGTCTTACAACTTTATCCAGTCCTTTAAAGACATGTCCCCAATAAGACCGGAACGGACCCTTAATCCAATCGCTGACCTGATCAGGCGGAGTTACAAATAATTCCTGAATATGAATATTACGAGGGTTAATCGCCTTGGGTTTCAAAGCGGCCAGAATCAATAAAGGAACAACAACTGTTCTGGACCAATATGACATATTCCAAATGGAAAACAATGCTTTCTTGGGCATCAGCATCAATTCAATCGGCATTGCAGGAGTGGCATGCCATGGAACCTCACCAAACAACGCCATTTGAATACGTGTGAAAACATTGGTTCTTTCCGCACCGCCATGCGCAAGAATGGCCTCTCTGGCACGTTTCATATGGGGTGCATCAATATCATCCCCAATAGCCTTTAAAGCAAAATAAGCCTTTACGGAAGCCGAAAGATCAAATTTTCCTTGATAATAAAGAGGCCATCCACCATGATCCCCTTGGATACGGCGCAAGTAAACGCCAATTTTATTTTCCAAATCCCGGTCTATACGATTCAGAAAATGTTCCAACAATACATATTCAGCAGGAATAGTTGCATCCGCCTCCAGTTCAAATACCCAATGTCCATCTTCATTCTGATGTTCAGTTAATACATGCTGTGCTCGAGAAATTGCTGCGTCCAAATCGTCATTATCTATTCCCTTTCCCAAATCACCAGTATGATCTAGCATAATTGAATATTTCCTTATTTTATTATAAATAAACCATTACTATTTGAATTTTGATAAAAAATCTAACCTTAATTATCCCGAGTTTATAAGCTATAAAATAGCCTGAGCCGCCTTATATCCCGAACGGATAGCCCCCTCAATTGTTGAAGGAAGACCTGTAGCGGTCCAGTCTCCTGCCAAAAACAGGTTTGGACATATCGTATAACAGGAAGGACGACGTTTATTTTGTTCTATCGTTGCAGCAAAACTGGCCCTTTTTTCCCACAACAGACGATAGGACGGTACGTATTCAGGCAAAGGGGAAAAAAGGAAAGGTTCAAGGGTTTTCCTGATTTCCTGCCAAATTAATTTTGATAAATTTTCAGGATCAGACCCCGTAAAACGATTGGCGGCACTTACAGTTACCGAAATCACCCCGTCTTTAACAAAAATCCATTCACTAATTCCACCAATAACACCGATGAACCTTGCCTTTTCGACACTCCCCTTCATTTGCAAGGCAAAATCAACTTTATAATGAAGATTCAATATACTTTCAAATTCATCTGGCAAGGGAATGTCAGGTAAAATTGGAGATAAAACCTGTCTTGCCGTATAAGGATTAACCGCAAGAATAACCTGGTCCTCTGAATTAAGTTCTATTTTTTCATTATTCACGATAAAATAATCAACATATCCGTCTTGCCGATGCAATTCAGAAAGGCGAGATGTCGCATGAATTTTGCCACCTTGCAATTTTATCAGAGATAAAGCCGGTTTTACAAAGGTTTCTGACAATCCCTTCTTTGGAAAATAAGGAACACAGGCCTTTCCTCCCTTTAACAAAGACTGACGCACAACAGAACCTAGTAAAATTGCGCTACCAACCTCACAAGAAGTATTCAAAACAGAAATGGCAAACGGTTTCAGAAGACGGCGGGAAAATTCACCATTTACCAAACAATCGGCAACAGTTTGACTATGATTGGCCTTAATTAAATGCCACAAAGCCATCAATTCAGGAAGTTTAAAACCTGGAACCCGACGGTTTTTACTAAATAGCCACCAAGGAAATCTTCCATTTGATAAACTAACATCCCAATGTTTGTTTTCATCAAGATCAAAAAAGGGAAATAGGGGAATTCCTGAACTGGTCAGACTATTCATGGAATCTATTTTGTTCAAATAATCAAAAACGGCATCATTTCCAGAAAGAATTAAATGATTACCGTTATCGATCAAACGATCCAATTTTGAATCATAAAAAGAACGGGCTCGCCCACCAAATGTTGGACTTCCTTCATAAAGCGCGATTTGCGCATCTGTCCTTGAAGATAAAAAGACAGCGGCAGACAAGCCAGCCAACCCCCCACCAATAATATGAATATGTTTCTTTGCCATATTATTGAACGCTATACCATCAATCCAACCATACCAACAATAACTTTTTCCCCTGTCGATAAGGATGCTCTTTTAAAAGGTTTTTTCCACCCCAATTTTTTTTGTTTACCCAATAAAAAGCGATAAGTAGCTGCCATAATTTTTGCAGGCCGAATGGCATCAACTTTACATTGTTTCATATAGTTCGCAGCAGAATGAAAATGATCCAGGGCACGATATGACATAATATTGCAAACTTCTTGAATTGAGGGATTCTGCATACATCGTTCAGGAATCAGGGAAATATGAAAACGTTCCAACAATTCTTTCGGTAAATACAAGCGCCCTCGTTCGATATCTTCCTCTAGATCGCGCAAAATATTTGTTATCTGTAGTGCCCGACCCAAATGATAAGCGACTTTTTCAGCCGCTTCTGATGAATCCCCAAAAATCCGGATTGCCAAACGACCCACTGCCGAAGCGACCCGATCACAATATAAATCGAGATTGGCTTCATCAGGAGCAATAACAGGATTTAATACATCCATTTCCATACCATCAATAATGGCAAGAAAATCTTCCTTCCTCAATCCAAACTGTTGAATTGAGCCCAGCAATACATTCTCAACGGAACCATCAGCCTTTCCATTATACAGAAGCTCAATTTTATCGCGCCATTTCTGCAATTGTTTCTGTTTAACCTCAGGTTCACCCATATCGTCCGCAATATCATCAACAATACGACAAAAACTGTACAAGGCGAACATACTGTAACGACGTTCAGGGGATAACATTTTCATGCCTGCGGCAAAAGATGTCTTGGCATGACGAACGATTGCCTCGACAAAGATCAAATCAAGCTCGCTACATCCCATTATCTGTGCAGTTTCAGCTAGCGGCTTTTGCATAATTTGATCGGACCTTTCCATAGTTAAAAATAAATTAAGACAGTTTTAAGCAAGAAAACAAAAATTAGCAAATTAAATAATAGGATAATCTATTACCCTATATCAATAATTTATCTTTTTCAGGACTATTATCTTAAAATATGTGGACAAGCATATAGAACAGCCTTGATCGCATCCTTATAATTCAGTTTCACTCTTGTTGCCAATGGATCCTCTTTTCTCAAATGCTCAGTCAAGGAACATGCAAGCGTAAGAATTACAGAACTCTCCATTCTTAACCGTCGATTGGACGTCAATCGTATTAATTGTTCAGCTTCCCTGTTTAAATCATCAATATAGTCAAGAATATAATCAAATACATTCCTTAATCCGCTTATTGTTCCCTCGTCTTTAACCGCCTGCACGTCAACATTTTCTGCACGCAGCATATCCAACGGGATATAACATCGATCAAGACGAATGAGGTCAGCCCTACAATCCTGCAAATGATTAAGAATTTGTAAAGAGGTGCATAACGCATCTGCAGCTGGTCTTATATCAGCATTTTCCTTATGAAGATCAAGTAGATAATGACCAACAGGATTGGCAGAATATCGACAATATTCGAGAAGCTCGGCAAAAGTTTCATACCTATTTTTTACTGCATCCTGACGAAATGCAATCAATAAATCCGTTGCAGTGTCAAAAGATACACCCGTTTCCAACAAACTGTTACGTAAATATCTTGCAGCCTGGACATCAGCCCGATCGGGTGCCGGCACATCATCACATAAAACAGCCTGCATTCCATTCAATCGTTTAACTTTTTCTTCCGAACTTAACATTTCGGAATCAGCGATATCATCAATAACCCTTGCGAAATTATAATATGCCTGTACATGAGGTCTCAATTTACGGCTAATCAATAAAGATCCTACTGGAAAATTCTCATCTTTTGCCCCCTTGCCAGAAGAAACATCTTCATTCCCCCAAATTGAAAAATCATACAGATCACAATGATTATTCACTGAACGCATAAATTAATCCTTCTGTTTTGCATTTTTGTGCCCATTCCGTACTGAAACCAGATCTCCTAAACCCATACCGGTTTCCTGTTCATGAGCTGTACCGGAATTGTCTGTATAAGCCCTGCCTTTCCAGACCATTCCCTTCCCCCGGTAATAATTAATTGCTGAACCAATTGTCGCAAACAAATAGAACAAAGCAATAAATGGTAAAACCAAAATCCATAAATAGGAAATTTGAAAACGAGATAAGGTCGGAACAAATGACAAAATTGACATCATATAGGTAATAAATGCCAGTTGCTGCACACGTCCCTGGGAAAAAACAACCTGTAAAAAAGGCGTGAACCAAATCAGCGTCATCAAGATAATGGTTACCATTAACCAAACCAATGAATAATTCAACTGAACATAAGCAGAACGTGTAATCATGTTCCAAATGGATTCAACAGATTCATAAGGCCTTAATGAAACAGCTTGAGAACTATGTCCCAGATAAATTTTTCCACAATTTCTTTTAACCAAAGATGCCAAGGTTACATCATCAATCAATGCATCTTTCAGCGCTGCAATACCACCAATCCGATCCAAGGCCTCTTTTCGAATTAAAACTGTTCCGCCCGCCCCTGCCGCAACAGTGCTCGAAGCCTTATTCACCCTTGAAAAGGGATAAAGCATACAAAAGAAAAAAATAAAGGCTGGAATCAAGGCTTTTTCAAAAAAACTTTCACAACGAAGCTTTACCATTTCGGATACTAAATTCAAATTATCCCGTAAAGCCTTATTTACCAAAGAGGAAAGATGAGTCGGTTCATGAAAAATATCGGCATCAGTAAAAAAGAAAAAAGAATTTTTCATTGACCTCTGTTGAGTAACCTTTGTTATTCCTTGTGACAAGGCCCACAATTTACCACTCCATCCATCGGGACGAAAAGATGCATCAACAATTTGTAGTTTTTCACGTTGATCTTCCGACAAGGTCTCCCTCAGTTTCCTGACCAGTGTTCCGGTTCCATCAGTACTTCCATCATTAACCAATGTAACATCATACCGTCCAGCATAATCCTGATTTAACAAGGATAAAATGACGTTCTCGATTGTTTCCGCCTCATCACGTGCCGGGACAATAACATGCAATTCTGGCCAACAATCCTGCTTCTTTTGCTCTTCCCGAGATAGAGGATATAAAATCGGTCCCCTACTCCAAAAACGACCATGAAAAAAAATTAATCCTATCCAGATTGCAAAAGAAACACCTGCCAATACTAACATAATATTGCACCATTTATATTCATCTTAAATTTCAAGTCTTTAAATTATTTTATTGTTTAAGATATCCTTGCTTCCAAAACCATAACAGGGAATCTTTCAAGGCCTCTTTTGCAGGCCTGAATGTATAACCGAGTTCCCTTTCTGCCTTGGCAGAAGAGAAAAACATTTTTTTATAAGACATCATCAGCATTTCACGCGTAACCCGTGGCTCTATATTAAATGTACGAGCCAACCACTCCGAAATAATAGCTGCCGGCCACAAAACCTTCTGATTAAGTCTTATTAAGGGAGGTTTTACACCAGCAATTTCAGCGACAATTGAAAAGAGTTCCCGTAATAACATATTTTCACCACCTAAAATATATTTTTCACCAATACGTCCCTTTTCCAAAGCCAACCGATGCCCATTGGCAACATCATCAACATGCACAATATTCAAGCCTGTATCAACATAAGCGGGCATTTTTCCAGAGGCACAGTCCAAAATCATTTTTCCCGTAGGAGTGGGTTTTATATCGCCAGGACCAATGGGGGTAGAGGGATTAACAATCACCGCCGGCAATTTTTTGTTTTTTACAAGCTCCAACACAGCCTGTTCAGCCTGATATTTGGACTGTTTATAAGCACCAATTATATGATGAACAGGTGTTGTTTCATCAGCAACACTGCCGTCCCCAACCAATCCAAGGGCTGCCACAGAAGAACAGTAAACAATTTTTTCAATGCCGGCTTCCATTGCGGCCAGCATCAGCTGACGTGTGCCTTCGACATTAATATACATCATTCTGTTAGGATCCGGTACCCATAACCGATAATCAGCTGCCACATGAAAAAGATATCGACACCCTTGCAACGCATCGGCAAAACTTGTGGGATTAGCCAGATCCCCCTCGACCAATTCAGCCTCCAATCCATGCACATTTTGACGATTACTATTCGCCCGAACCAATAATTTAAGTTGATGTCCATGGGCAATTAAATTGCGGGCTACGGCAGAACCTACAAAGCCTGTTGCTCCTGTCACAAACGTTGGTGCGACCATCTCGACCTCATTCATCATGTTTATATTTTTTAAGTTTTGCAAATCAATAACTAAGATACGTAGGAACGTGTATTGTAATTAGCTCTATTTCTAACTAGTATGCAAATAATTTAATAATATAAAATAACTTTCTAATAAAATAACATACGGTTTGTTTTGAAAAAAATCTCAATTATTTTGTTCTTTCTCGGACTTACCCTTCTCATTGGCGGAGCTGTCTGGGTTGGTATGGACAGTATTGTTCAATCTTTTTCCTCGGTAGGAATAAAAGGATTACTCATTCTTTCTTCATGGCAGGTTATTGTCATTCTTTTACTAAGTTATGCCTGGCATGTCATCTGTCCTGATATAGGCATGCTGCGCTTGATATGGGCCCGTTTCTTACGGGAATCTGCGGCAACCTGTCTACCTTTTTCACAAGTCGGCGGAATTCTTTTAAGTATCCGCGCCGTATGTTTTAAAGGTTACCGTTATATTAAAAACCCTAAAGATCTTTCAATTGCCCATGCCGTCAGCTCGAATATCGTTGATATTACCACCGAGACACTTGGACAAATTGTTTTTATCATTGTTGGCATATGCTTCCTGATAATTGGACAATATCATGAGACCTTACAAAATATTACCGTTCCCGGCACCAAACTCAATCTTAAATGGTTTATCATCATTGGAATTTTTTTTCTGTTGATAGGCAGCATTTCCCTTATTTGGTCTCAACGACAAGGAAGCGCCTTAATTAAAAAACTTGTCAATTTTCTCAGCAAAAATATTGCCCAACAATGGGAAGATCAAGTTAATGCCAATGCAGATTCCTTTCAAAATTCAATCAATCAAATCTGGTCGAATCCAAAAAATGTTCTGTTAAGCTGTATTATCCATTTAATAGGCTGGTTGGCTGGTGCAGTTGGAACATGGCTTTGTTATAAATTCCTGGGAGCTTCAATCAACATTCAGGAGGCCGTTATTATCGAGGCTTTTGTATGTGTTGCCCTTTCCATCGGGTTTCTTGTTCCCGCTAGTGTTGGTATACAAGAAGGCGCATACGTTCTTTTAGGCAGTATATTTGGCATTGATCCCCATTTATCCTTCAGCCTCTCTCTCTTGCGCAGGGCCAGAGATATTTTAATTGGGGTGCCAACCCTTCTATTATGGCAAATTACTGAAATTCATTATTTGAATAAATATTCAAAAAATAAAAAAAATTGTTGATCCCTCTTCTGAATAATTTCAAGTAAACAAATTAACATTATGACCAATAAAATTACATCAATTCCAATTTTTAAAAATATCACCGTCATTGGCCCGGGATTAATCGGTTCTTCAATTCTTCGACGCATTCAAAAAGATCCCACTATTTCAGAATATACGGTTGCTGTTGATAATCACCCTGAAGTTTGTTATCGCGTTAAGAAATTAAAAATCGCCAACAAAGTCAGTTCAGACCCTGTTGAGTCAGTTAAAAATGCAGATTGCGTCATCCTCGCAATACCTGTTGGTGCCATGCAAGAAGTTGCCAAACAAATTATTCCACATATGAAAAAAGGAGCCATTCTTACCGATACAGGATCCACCAAGGCTTCTGTCATCGCCGCCATTACTCCCTATCTAACTTCTGATATTTCCTTTGTTCCAGCGCATCCCATGGCCGGAACAGAATTTTCCGGTCCTGATGCTGGTTTTGAATCTCTGTTTGAAAATCGTTGGTGCCTGATAACGCCCACCACCTCAACCGGAAAAGAAAGCGTTTATAAGATCGAGCGATTCTGGCAGGCCATGGGGGCGAATACGCGCATTCTTGATATAAGACATCATGATAAAATCTGCGCAATTGTAAGTCATTTGCCACATCTACTTGCCTTTACTATCTGCAATACAGCAGATAGTCTGGCCGATGAAACACGTTCCGAGGTATTGGATTATGCGGCATCCGGATTTAGGGATTTTACACGGATTGCAGCATCTGATCCAATTATGTGGAAGGATATTTTTCTCAATAACCGTGAAGCCATTCTGGAAATGCTGGCTCGCTTTACCGAAGATGCCCAGGCAATGGCAAAAGCGATTCGCTGGCAAGATGAGGACTATATTGTAAAAACAATTAAAAAAGGACGGGAAATTCGTAAATCCCTTATCAATAATAAGCAAGCATAATCATTTTATTGGTCTTATTCATTAAGATATCTTATTTTAATTTATCGGCTTTTTCCTCAGCACCCTAAAATAAGATAATCATAAAATGAACGTATTGCCATCAAAACTCCCATCGATTCAAAAACTGATGAATACATTTGAATGGAAACACACAACGCTGGGAGAACAAAAAAATTGGCCGTCCACATTACATACAACGATTTCCCTGTTAATGAATTCTTCACTTCCCATGATTCTTTTTTGGGGAGAAAAGTATATCACGTTTTATAATGAAGCCTACATTCCCTTTATTGATTTTAAACATCCTGCCCTTTTGGGGCGTCCTCTACTGGAGGTTTGGCCAGAACAGAACAAGAATTTCAATAAAATTATCAAACTTGTTTATCAAGGAGAATCCTTCAGTTACACATTTCAACAGCAGCACGCCAAAAATTCATCCTCTCATCCCTTACAAAAAATTACCATTACCTTTAATCCTGTTCATAATGAATATAATAAAATAAGCGGTATCCTTGGAATCATTACAAATATAACCGATCACAAAAAACCAGAAACAGAATCAATCGAGCATTTAATCGGTGGCATAGCTCATGATTTCAACACTCTGCTTGGAGGAATAATTGGAAATCTGGAATTAATGGAATTGCGAATTCAACAAAAAAAACTGGAAAAATTACCCACTTATATCAACGCTGCCCAACAAGCGGCATCCCAAGCCTCAGTCATTACAAATCAGCTTCTTTCCTTCTCAAGAAGGCAAACTCTCATTCCGCACGTTACGAACCCTAATCACATCATTCAAATTCTGACTGATGTTTTTCAAAACATACTTCATAAGAATTCAGATAAAACCATTTTTCTTGATTTTTCTTTGAGTCAAGATATTTGGCCTGTTTTTTGCGATCCAGAACAATTTAAAACCGCACTGATCAATATTTTTACAAATGCTTGTGAAGCGATACAATCCCTGACAGGAAGAATAAATATATCCAGTAAAAATTTATCTATTGACCATACTCTTGCCAATCAGCTTTCCATTAAACCTGATGACTACGTAAAAATAAGTATAAAGGATAATGGTAAAGGCATCAAGCCTGAATATATTGACCGTGTTACAGATCCATTTTTTACAACCAAACCCTTGGGAAAAAGAGCCGGACTCGGCCTTTCAATGGCTTATGGTTTTACCAGACAGTCACGCGGATATTTAAAGCTGCATTCCAGGTATATGGAAGGCACTATTATTGATTTATATCTTCCACGATATCGACGCCCTTTGGTTGTGGAAAATTTTTTCACAAATGATACCCGGCAATTATGCTATAAAACATTAATTATTTCACAAGATTACCATCTTCGTACACTTTTAGGCGAGGCATTTGAAGATCTTGGTTATACAGCGACCATGGTTAAAACTTATCCAGAAGCAACAACATTACTAAACAATAGCTCAAATTTCGATTTTATCACTATTGATACCAGGATATTACAGCAATTCAATAATCAAAATATAATTTCAACACTTCACAACAATTATCCAGATCTACTAATTCTTTTCATTACCGGTTATGAAAAGAACTTTGTAAATTTATCCGATTTTACAGACGAGAAAAATTTTATTATTCGACAACCGATAACGTATTCTCTTCTTGCCGATCAAATTGAAACAATAAAAAAAATACGGGAAAAGAATTTCCCGTATTAAAAAATTGAATTATTTTATTTTTATTAAAATACTAGTTGATTTCCGTAACACGAATCAAATTCGTGCTGCCTGTCTGACCAAAAGGAACACCAGCAACAACAACAATTTGGTCACCCTTTTTGACAATATTGTGTTCTTGCGTCGTTTTACGGGCTTCATCAACAATATGTTCAACAGTACAAGAAGGTATGCAAGCCTCATTTGTTGTACATGGATGAATACCCCACACCAATGCCAACCTACGAGCCACCTCAACACTTGGCGTTAGACTGAAAATCATACTGTTTGGACGTTCTCTCGACATGCGCAGGGCAGTTGTTCCCTTATGCGTATAGGCAACAACAGCGGGTGCAGACAAAGTCGCACAAATTTTCTGGGCAGCAGCAACAATAGCATCAGCAATATTACGTTGAGGCTGTTCACGCGTGGCTTCCATTAATTTTGTCCACTCTTTATCTTTTTCAACCCGAGTAATAATACGGTTCATAATGGAAACTGCTTCTTTCGGATATTGACCTGCCGCACTTTCAGCAGACAACATGACCGCATCAGCGCCCTCCAATACAGCAGTTGCAACATCAGAAGCTTCAGCACGGGTAGGTGTTGGTGATGAAATCATGCTTTCCAACATCTGAGTGGCCACAATCACTGGTTTACCAAGACTGCGTGCCTTGCGAATAATCTGAATTTGAACTAAGGGCACCTCTTCAGGAGGCATTTCAACACCAAGATCACCACGGGCAACCATTACACCATCCGTAACTTCAAGAATTGAATCAAGATTTTCAATTGCTTGTGGTTTTTCCATTTTAGTGATAATCCAGGCTCTACCATTGGAAATAGCCTTGGCTTCCTGAACATCCTCTGGACGCTGAACAAAGGAAAGCCCGATAAAATCAACACCCAGATCCAATGCAAAACGTAAATCTTTATGATCTTTTTCTGTCAATGCTGGAATGGGCAAAACCATATCAGGAACATTCACACCTTTATGATCAGATAAAACACCGCCGACGGTAACTTCGGTTTCCAAATAATCTGCACCAACATTCCGAACCGTTAAACGTAACTTACCGTCATCAAGCAATAATCTTGCCCCTGGCTTTGCACTTTGGATAATCTCTTTGTGAGGTAAACAGACACGATGTTCATCACCTAATGCCGGATCTAAATCTAAACGAAAAATTGCTCCATTTTTTAGAGTGACCTTACCATTTGCAAAATTCCCTACGCGCAGTTTAGGTCCCTGAATATCGGCCAAAATACCAATAACCTTACCTGTTTCCTCTTCGATTTCACGGATAATACGATATCGTTCTGCATGATCCTCATGTGTACCATGGGAAAAATTCAAACGAAAAACATCAACCCCGGCCAAAAACAAAGCCTTGATCATTTCTTTTGTTGAGGAAGCGGGTCCCAAAGTTGATACAATTTTTGCCCGACGATCTCTTAAGATTAATGATTTATCTTTCATAATATTAGTTCCTTACATTTTTAATTGTGAATTCAAACGTATCAAATTTGAATTCTTTATTCCTATATATCATTATTCAATAAGAAAATTAATGAGGTTGGATAATTTCCTGGGGAAGCAAGCCCCAGATATTTGATCTTGGTATCCATCCTATATAGGTATTAATTTTAACTTTACACCAACTGGCGTTGGGTTGGCATTCTTTTATACTTCCAACAACTCCGGGTTTCAAAATCGCAACTGGATCAGCCGACTCTTGTGGAACAGTTCTTACAATAATACCCTGACCCGATAATTGGGAATTTTGTGTTTTGGATACATATTCTGAAATATAGCTGTCTGTGCTTTTTACTTCTGATTTCTCTTTTGTTTCGTCTTGTAATTTATCTTTATCATCCATGACACTGAGCGGCATTCCAGTTGTAATGAAAAAACGCTCTCTGGATAAAATAGCCTGCTGGATCCATCCTTTTTGTCCATCCACGTCCTCAATAAGACGCCAGACATCAAATTCCCTAAGAATTTTTACTGGCATATGACGTCTGTGATAAATCATGATAATAGGATAACGGGTTCCAGGACCTGCTCGCATGTTCACCACATCCGCACGTAAAGAAAGAAAATGAGGAATAGGCAAACCTGTTACAGAACCCTTTTCTGGTTCCTGAGATGGAATGCTGCTTGCAGCAGGGATTGCGGCCGCTGAAGCGGTTGCGACTCCCACTGCTGTTCCAGCTGCAGCTGTGCCCCCCCCCTCATTATTATTCACAGATTGAGTCTGAGAGTTTTCCTGTATATGAACCTTTTTTTTCTTGTGAGAAACTGGGTGACTTTTTTTCCTGATACTTTTTTTATGAACAAGCTGTTTATGCTGATTTTTTTCCTGAGTAAAAGCGGTCGAGGAAAAACATAAAATATTTAAACAAAATATTGATATAAAAAATGAAATGTATAAAAAACAATTTAAGCTTTTTTTAATAAGATGATCTAAAAAACCGCATTGCATTTTATCTTGTCTTTCAAATATAAATCAAGGGATTAAATCGTTACTATAATATAAAATAATAATTATGTTATAATAAATTCAATGCTTTCTTTCAAAAAGGCAAAAGACATATTACCATAAATCTTATTCAAACAGGTTAAATAACAAGAATATGACTTTTTTATACATATCCCTAAAAAAATATAGAAAAAATCTGTTTTTATATATAAAATGGTTAATGGTTATAATTGTATTATGTACGATATACGTTGCTTATCCATATTTGACCCTATGGTCAATTTCTAAGGCGATACAGACCCACGATACTAAATATCTAACCAAAAGTTTGAACTGGCATTCTATTCAAGATCACTTAAAAAAATATCTCACTCAGGATTTTCACAGCCCCTCAAAAGAAGACTTGGATGAATTACCGGATTTTGGAACGTCTTTTGCGACTGAAGCGATAAGTAATGCTATTGATCATCATATCAATCACAATAGTTTACATGTTTTACTTGATTATATATCCCCGCCTACATTGCCATCATCCTCTTCTTTGAAAAATAAGAAGAATGCATTACAAATTTATATGTCGAGCCATATCTATTTTTCTTCGCCTTTTACAATGCACGCAAGAATTATCATTCCTGGTGAAAACATGCCACCCTTAAGCCTGACAATGAAATTACAAAGATGGCGTTGGAAAATTACAAACATATCTTTACCTGATCAGGTTATTGCCCAACTTTTCCAACAGAATAAATAGACTAGTTCTGATTATACAAGATCTTCTTCTAATATTGTCATTGAGATCGCATAAGAAATTTCACCTTCATCCTCATCACGATAAACTGTTCCAATTGACTCAAGTGTTTTTCCCTCTTGAATACATAATTCAACAGGCTGTCCCTGACGTTTAGGCAAAATAACCTTCAAATTGTTATTCCCTAATTTTTTCTGTAAATATGACTGTAATGACTTGCCTTCTTTTTCAGTAATATTCATAGACTTTACCTTATCTTGAAATCGAAAATTGAAAATAATTCTATATTAGTTAACCAACCCTTTACCAAATTACCAGTTCTTTATTTGAAATTATCATTTAATTTTCTCTGAAGAATCAACAACAACCAACAGGTCACCAGCAATTGGTGTAACCTGGCGATTTCTAGATAAAATAGCTTCAAACCGTTTATTCTGTTTTGCAGCCTGCTCATATAAAACATCTATGATACCATAATGATCTATAAAACGGTTCATATGGGCAGAAATACGAACGCATCCTTCAGATGCAGAATTGCCCAGTCTTGGTTCCAAATATACAGGATCTGTTGCATGCATTTCCAACCGAATCTGACCTTTTACATGATTAGGCAACCACCCTTTTTCGGCCCATTGCCAACCAAAATCCCATACTCGCATTCCTTTCGTTCCGTTACCACGAATCCCTAATTTATTCTTGGTACCCAACGCGCGATATCCCAACCTTTCCGTAGTATTCATGAATACACCTGTCGGTGTGACATAATATAATTTACGTCCTTTTTTTCCTGTAGATACATGTCCTCCCCCAAATGCCATCCATTGATCCGTGCCTTGAGGAAACGCCAGCACAAAACATAAAGCTTGAACCTTTGGATTGCGATCAACCACAACTAAAATCTGCGCCCGTTTCAAGAGAATACCTGATTTTTCAACTTCTTTTTTGGCCAGTCTAATCCATTCCATATTTTGTTTATTGCTATAAATTCGTGCACGGGGAACATTCTTGCTTAATAAACGCTGAAGCCTTCTGGCCTCTAAATAGGCCTTATCCGGCGCAAGGACTGGTAAAGGAGGTAAAGTGACAAAATGATTATTACCAAAGATCGAGAATTTATTTTCAAACTGAGTATAATCAATATGACATTGATTTCCTGTCAGACTTGAAAAACAGTCATATATAATTGGAGAAAAATCACGATCATCAATTGGACAATAATAATGTCGTCTTAAAGAGTTCAATTGATCAGTAACATTGAAAGAGGAGAGAGATGTTTTAGCAAAAGGCTGCATAATAAAGATTAAAGAGCACAATAATATGCAAACCCTTAATCGATAAAGCTTCATCCTCTCTCCTTATTATGTAAAATATTACAATTATTCATTAATTATATATAATATTTTACAAATAAAAACAGAATAATTTAGTTTACATATGGATTGCCTGGTTCTGTGTTGCCAAGGCCGCCTCTTTAACCGCTTCGGACAAGGTGGGATGCGCATGACAAGTCAAGGCAATATCTTCGGCAGAAGCACCAAAAGCCATTGCCAATACGGCTTCTGCAATCATTTCACTGCAATTTGGACCAATCATATGAACACCCAAAATTCTGTTGGTATGTTTATCGGCCAGAATTTTTACAAAACCGTCTGTTTTACCCATTGCACGGGCACGACCATTAGCGCTGAATGGAAATTTGCCAACCGTATAGGCTACATTTTCTTTTTTCAATACTTCTTCTGTTTTACCAACCATGGCAACCTCAGGTTCTGTATAAACAACACCTGGAACAAGATTGTAATCAACATGCGGCTTTTTACCTGCAATGAATTCTATAGCTGCCACACCATCCTCTTCTGCTTTATGCGCCAACATTGGACCAGCTATCACGTCTCCAATCGCATAAATACCCGGAATATTGGTTTGGAATTGAGCGTCTGTTTTAATTCTTCCCCTTTCATCCAATTCCACACCAATTTTATCTAGTCCCAGACCTGCAGTTACAGGACGGCGACCAACTGCCATCAAGACTACATCTGCCTCAAGAGTTTCCTGATTCCCTCCTTGAGCGGCTTCAATTGCGATCTTAAGCTGTCCATTCATCTTGTCAATTTTACTAACTTTATGAGACAGTTTCAGTTCAAAACCTTGCTTGATCAAAAGACGGGCTAATGTAGATGAAATTTCCTGATCAAAACCAGGCACCAACCGATCAAAGTATTCAACCACAGTAACCCTGGCACCTAAACGTTTCCAAACACTTCCAAGTTCAACCCCGATCACACCACCACCAATAACGACCATATGACGAGGTATTTCAGAAAGAGCCAAGGCTCCTGTTGAACTTACAACCTGTTTTTCATCAATTTCAATTCCCGGCAATCCTGCCGTCTCACTGCCAGTTGCAATGATAATGGAACGCGCGCTAATCTCTTGCCCATTAACGGAAACTTTTCCTGCAGCAACAATGGTTGCCTCGCCCTCAATACGCGTTACCTTATTCTTTTTGAATAAGAACTCGATCCCATTAACATTCGCCTCAACGACTGACTGTTTGTGCTCCTGCATTTTTTTCAGATCAACTGAGACATTCTTAACAACAACCCCCAATTTTTCAAATTGATGCCGGGCAGCTTCATATTGCTCGGAAGCATATAATAAAGCTTTTGAAGGGATGCAGCCAACATTCAAGCATGTTCCACCCAATGTTTTCCGTTTTTCTACACATGCGACTTTCATGCCCAGTTGTGCAGCACGAATGGCGGCAACATATCCTCCTGGTCCCGCACCAATTACAAGAACATCATAATCATATTCACTTGCTGGCGCGGAAGCGTCAACTGGTTTTTGCTCAGGATTTGAGCCCGAAACAGATGACACTCTTATATCATTTCTTGTAACTGTTTCTCCTTTTCCCAATGGTTCCAATGTCACCAATAATGCACCTACTGAAACCTCACTGCCCGCTTCGACAACATGTTTGCCGACAATTCCCGCAGAGGGGGCCGGCACTTCAACATTTACTTTATCCGTTTCAAGCTCAACAATCGCCTCATCCGCAGCAACTTGATCGCCTGGCTGTTTCAACCATTTTGAAACAACAGCAGATGTTATACTTTCCCCCAAAACAGGTACGACAATATTTATGGTCATGTTTTTTACCTTTCCTATCCTTTATAATAAATTTCACACGACCCCTTAAACATCCAACAACAAGCGTTCTGGATTTTCAATACGTTCCTTGATATGAACCAAGAAACTGACCGCTTCCTTACCATCCACGATACGATGGTCATAAGAAAGAGCAAGATACATCATTGGACGGATAACAACCTGTCCATTGACTGCAACTGGACGCTCTTTGATCGCGTGCATCCCCAGAATTCCTGATTGCGGCATATTTAAAATTGGAGTGGACATCAGAGAGCCGTAAATTCCCCCATTTGTAATCGAGAAGGTACCCCCTGAAAGGTCAGCTAATTTCAGCGTATTACTGCGTGCACGTTTTGCAAAATCAATGATCTGCCCCTCAATCTGAGCAAAACTCATTTGATCCGCATCTTTGAGCACGGGAACAACCAGCCCATTTGGGCCACCAACCGCAATTCCCATATTCACAAAATGACGATAGATAATATCTTCACCATCAATTTGTGCATTGATTGCAGGATATTCCTGAAGGGCAGATACAGTTGCCTTTACAAAAAAAGACATAAATCCCAAACGGCTACCTTCATGTTTCTTATTAAAGGCTTCCTTATACAGGGTCCGCATATTTATGACGGCAGACATGTCAACCTCATTAAAGGTCGTCAACATTGCCGCTGTTTCCTGTGCTTCTTTAAGGCGACGTGCAACCGTACGACGTAACCGGGTCATTTTGACACGCTCTTCACGAGGATCATCCTGGCGTGGCACAACAGGACCAGATGCCTTGACCGGATTTTCTTTTTGATCCAGAAATTGTACCACATCATCCCGTGTAATCCGGCCACCCCGTCCCGTACCAGCCACCTGATCAACCGTAATATTTTTTTCTTCCATCATTTTACGGGCAGCCGGCATTGAAACTGGCTTATTATCAGCAGCCACTGAAACCGAGGGTTCTGCCTGTTTAGCATCCTGTACAGACACACTTTTGGATTGAGCTGATTCAATAACCGAAGCCCCATCCTCCAATACAGTCAATAAGGTCCCAACACTGACCTCCTGCCCTTCTTGTACCAGCTGTGCACCCATCACACCTGTTTTAGGCGACGGAACCTCTACACTGACCTTATCTGTTTCAAGCTCTACAATCGCTTCATCCATATTCACAACCTCACCAGGTTTTTTTAACCACCTGGCAACTGTGGCCGTACTGATACTTTCGCCTAATTGCGGTACTTTAATTTCAATGGACATATTTGTTTTTCCTAATTAAATCTTATTATTTCTCAATATAGTTCTTATAAATTCAAGGCTTGTTTAACCAATTGTTCCTGACCTGCCTTATAAACAGACATCAACCCTGCTGCAGGACTTGCCTGAGCCGTACGCCCAGCATATTCAATTTTGATTGGACTATTTTTAACCGTTTGCACAATCGCTTCAATCTTACCAGAAATAAACTGCCATGCCCCCATGTTCTGAGGTTCTTCCTGGCACCATACAAATTCCTGTGCCCCAGAATATGATTGTATCAATTTCTTAACAATATCGGTTGGAAATGGATATAATTGTTCGACACGAACCAAAGCCACATCATTTTTCTTGGCTTCACGACGAGCTATCAACAAATCGTAATAAACCTTACCTGAACAGAATACGACTCGTTTGACTTTTTGATGATTTACAGAGGCATCTATTTCATCAATAACTTGTAAAAATTCTGTTTTATCCGTAAATTCTGCCAATGTTGATTGTGCAAGAGGATGTCTTAATAAAGATTTCGGGGACATGACAACCAACGGTTGACGATAATTCCGTTTCAACTGCCGACGCAAGGCATGAAAATAGTTTGCGGGAGTTGTAAAATTACAAACCTGCATATTTTCCTCTGCACTTAGCTGCAAGTAACGTTCAAGTCGGGCAGATGAATGTTCAGCCCCTTGTCCTTCCTGGGCATGTGGCAATAAAAGCACCAACCCCGATTGCTGGAGCCATTTACTTTCAGCAGCCGAAACAAACTGGTCAATGATAATCTGTGCACCATTGGCAAAATCACCGAATTGAGCCTCCCACAAGACCAAGGCATTTGCATTTTCACAAGAATAACCGTATTCAAATCCCAGAACCGCAAATTCAGACAGCAATGAATTATAGATGTCCAATTTCGCTTGATCAGTGGCAATATGATTTAAAGGAATATAAGGTTGCTGCGTCTTCTGGTCAAACAGCATTGCATTACGATGACTGAATGTACCCCGTTGACAGTCTTCGCCGGAAAGACGAACCGGATGACCCTCCAATAAAAGGCTACCAAAGGCCAAGGCTTCACCAGTCGCCCAGTCAAACCCTTTTCCTGTTTCAAACATTTTGGCCTTAGCTTCAAGTTGACGAACCAATTTCGGATGGCAATTAAACCCTGCTTGGTATGAGCTAATCGCTTTACCAATCCGCTTTAAATCATCAATTGAAACTGCCGTGGAAAAATCTTTACGATTTTTTCCACGCCATTGCATTTTTTTCCAGTCACCTTTTAACCATTCTGGAGTTCCGGGATGATAATTATCAGCCTCTTCATAGGATTTTTGTAAATAATTCTGGAAATCAGACCAATATTTTTCCGTTTCCACAGCAGAAATCACTCCTTCATCTTGTAATTTCGCTGCATAAAGCTGATAAATATCCTTATGTTTATGAACAGCCTGATACATGATTGGCTGGGTAAATGTCGGTTCATCCGTTTCATTATGTCCAAATCGACGATAACAGACAATATCAACAACGATATCCGTTGCAAAACGTTCCCGATAATCAACGGCAAGCCGCATGACTGAAACAACAGCCTCAGGATCATCCCCGTTGACATGAATGACGGGAGCTTTAGCAACTTTAGCGACATCTGTACAATAATATCCAGAATGTCCATATTCTGTAGATGTGGTAAATCCAATCTGGTTATTTGTAACAACGTGAATTGTCCCGTTTGTTTTATATCCGGGAAGCCTGGACATGGCAAAAGTTTCATAAACCACACCCTGTCCGGCAAAGGCAGCATCACCATGCATTAAAACAGCCAGATGTTTCTGACCATTAGCATCTTGCATGGCACGAACCCTTCCCTCTACAACAGGATCAGCCGCCTCAAGATGGGACGGGTTAAATTCCAGGACAAGATCGACATCCTTTCCATTCATTTGAACCTGTTTTCGATATCCAAGATGGTATTTCACATCTCCAACACCAGGAATATCGTCAGATTTATAAGATTTTCCTGCAAATTCACTAAATAAGGCAGGAAAAGACTTGCCAACGATATTGGTTAAAACATTTAAACGTCCACGATGTGCCATGCCCATCGCCACAGATTGAATATCATAATTTGCTACTGCATGTCGAATAAGGGTACGTAAGGCAGGAATAAGTGATTCCCCGCCATCCAATCCAAACCGCTTTACACCAACGTAACGTTTTTGACAAAAAGTTTCAAACCCTACAGCCTCTGCAAGTTCCTGTAAGATTGTTTTCTTATCATCCGCATTTAGAACATGGTTTTTCTGACTTTCAACCTTTTCACGAAACCATTGCTGTTGTTCACTATTTTGCAGATATGTATATTCCCAGGCAATTGAACTGCAATAAATCCGCCTTAATACAGGAATGACTTCACCAAGAGTATGAATTTCACCTGGAAGGAAATTCTTAGTAACATCTCCCATAAAAACTGGGCGATCCAAATCCTCTTTTTTAAATCCATAAGTTTCAGGATTTAATTCCTTGCACTCTGTAGGCTTATGAATGGACAAGGGATCCAATACAGCATTAAAATGACCAAAGCTTCGATATGCATTTATAAGCTCTACGGCTCGCAGACTGTCATTCGCAGCCTGATAAAGTTGTTTGGCTGTTACTTTTCCCTCTTTCGTCAAAGCGGGCTTGTCATCGGGCTCCAATTCAATTTTTACAGGTTTGCGAGGGGCCCATGAAGGTCCCCTTACATCATCCATTACAACTGTCTTATCATCATTCATCGCAGAAAAAATCTGTGCAAATGACGGGTCAACACTATTAGCGTCCTGCCTCCACTTTGCATATAATTCCGCAAGATACGCAGCATTCGATCCACTGAATACACTGGCAATTTGATCAGCAATCGCCATAATATTTCCCCTTAATTATTTCTACTAAAAACTCACTATTCAGAGTTTAATTTACCTATTAATATAACAAGTGCACCTATAAGCCACTTCAATTTTTCTTTAACAAATGTCAGAGAATCTTTACTCTCGAATGCCTATTTTGTCCAATCTAGACTTTGCATTTCATACAAACGTGATACAGTACGCTCAAAAAAAGCCGCCCTATTTTCCTCAGGATAAATATGCTCCCAATCCGTCTCCGCAGATACATAGAGAATTGTATGCCGTTCGTACAATACATCAATCAAAGTGGTAAACCGTTCAATTACATTCATATTTTCAGGATTAAATATCGGTATGTTATCAATAATCAATACTTCATATTTTTGAGCCAAAACCAAATAATCACCAGCTCCCAGTGCCGCATCACATAATTGTTCAAATTGAAACCGGGCCACCTTTCCTGCTGCGCAAGGTATGGTAAATTGACGTCCCATAACGGTTAAGATTGTTTTTTCGCCCTCTTTGCCACCTGATTCCTGTAGGAATACTTTATCTAGAACAGCATGGTTTTCCGGATTACAGCCGATCAACCATTTGGTTTCAATTTCCTTGCGACCCAATCGATAGTCATGTGCCGAACATAATTCAAGTTCAATCATATTTTGTGATAATAAAGCAATAAACGGCTTGAAAGCATCAGCTCCCGGTCTGTTTTGAAATAAATCCCTGATGTGAACATTCGAAGTGGCAACAATGATAACTCCTAATTTAAAAAGATATTCAAACAGTCGTCCCAATATCATTGCATCAGCTATATCATTGACTTGAAATTCATCGAAACAAAGCAACCATGTCTTTTCGACAATTTCCTCAGCCAGTTTTGGAATGGGGTCCTCACCCTTTGGATACTGTATTTCCAACGTATGAAATTTCTTATGCACTTCCTGCATGAAAACATGAAAATGTGTTCTCATCTTTTTTTCAACAGGGGCCTGACTGTAAAATAAATCCATCAACATTGATTTACCTCTACCAACAGGCCCTACAAGATATATACCCTTGGGTTTTACAATAGGCTTTTTCCACAATTTTTTAAATGAATTCAAAAGCCCGCCAACGTTAGTCTGTTCTGGCACATAATCAGACAATTCAACACAAAGATGATCCAGTCGATCTGCAATTTGTTCCTGTGCCTTGTCTGGTTTAAGCTCACCATTCTTTACTTTTTGTGCATACAACACATTTAAACGACTCATAAATAATAAAAACCTGGTTAACAATTAGTATTAAAGACCTTTTAAATTATTTCTAAGAAGAACATAGCTTCTTTTTTTTTCCTAATAATTTTCTTTATTTTCAAACAATTTTGATAAAATTTATTTACATAAATAATAAAAGAGTTAAAATATTTGGCTGGTTTCTAAAGACTTCTTTAAAATTTATTAAACTTTATTATCTAAGGATTATATACTATGGGATATCGCATAGCCGTTATTGGAGCAACAGGGGCGGTAGGTAGAGAAATCTTAAAAATTCTGGCGGAACGTGATTTTCCAATTAAGGAAATTGTTGCCTTGGCTTCTCCACGTTCGGCAGGAAAAGAAATATCCTTTGGTGACAAAAGAATTCTAAAAGTCCAAAATCTTGAAACCTTTGATTTTAAAGGATGGGATATCGCTTTATCCTCTCCTGGCGCATCCATATCATCCGTCTATTCACCCAAAGCAGCCAAGGCAGGCTGTATCGTGATTGACAATACTTCCCATTTCCGTATGGAACCTGATGTTCCATTAGTGGTTCCAGAGGTTAATCCGGAAGATTTAAAGAAAATCAAGCGGAATATTGTTGCAAATCCAAACTGTTCAACCATTCAGATGGTTGTTGCCTTAAAACCTTTGCACGACTTGTTCAAAATTAAAAGAATTGTTGTTTCGACATATCAAGCCACAGGCGGGGCAGGCAAAAAAGGAATGGACGAATTATATATCCAAACCAAATCATCATTGGTTGGGGATTCCATTTCAATAAACAATTTTACCAAGCAAATTGCCTTTAACTGTATACCTCATATTGATAAATTCATGCCAGACGGATCAACAAAAGAAGAATGGAAAATGAATGTGGAAACCAAAAAAATTCTTGATCCAGATATCAATGTTTTTGCAACCTGTGTTCGGGTTCCTGTTTTTATTGGACATGGCGAGGCAATTACCATTGAATGTGAACGCCCCGTTGATCTTGCCAAGGCACAAAAAGCCTTACGCAACGCTGAAGGTGTCATTCTATTCGATAAACAGGAAGATGGCGGCTATATTACCCAGATTGAGGCGGCAGGAGAAGATGCCTCCTATGTTTCACGACTCCGTATCGATCCAACAGTTCCAAATGGCTTAGGACTATGGTGCGTTTCCGACAATTTACGTAAGGGTGCAGCATTGAATACAGTACAGATTGCCGAAAAATTAATAGAAATGAATCTAATTTCTAAACGGTAATTTTTAACCAACAGATCATAAAATTGATATGATTTGTTGGTATCGAAATTAAAAACATAAATAAATTAATGATTACCAATTTCACGTTTCTATAGCCATTAATCCAATTTATACAAATTAATTTGATATTTATTTTATTATCCTGAAAATTGTTATTATCATATTCTTATTGTTACTTTAAAAATAAAATAAAAAACTGTTTAGTCATCAAATAACAAAGACCCCGAATACTTCATACACAATCAATTGAATGTCCAAAAATTGACTGGATCAATCTTTTAGTGGGGTATAAAGTGCAATTAACTTAAATCGGTATCAGCCGTGTTATAAGGATTAATTAGGAAATCAAGAATGTCGGATATACGCAAAACTTTTTATGTAGGTTACAAAAGTGACGGATCATATCGAAACCGACCAATGTCGCCCCATTTACAAGTTTACAAACCCATTTTATCAATGGTCTTGTCAATCAGTAACCGCATTACAGGCGGTGCACTTTCCGCAGGAAGTGCATTAATGGTTGCCTGGCTGGTTTCAGCCGCAAAAGGACCAAAATCTTTTCAAAAAACTCAAAAATTTACAGGAAGTTTTCTAGGACAAATTATTTTATTTGGTTTTTCATCAGCATTCTTTCTCCATTTTATTGGCGGTATTCGTCATTTTATTTGGGATTTAAGTGGCAAACGTCTTGAAAAACCTGAAATTAATCAAGACAGTAAATCAGAGGTTATCGGTGTTGCTGCTTTAACTTTAGCTTTATGGACCATTATTCTTGGTAAAAAAATCAAAAAAAGAAAAAAATAGACAACCTTCGTATTGATTAAAAAATATCAAAATAATTTTCTATAAACAATTAGGAGAAACTCCAATGAATACCTCTGTAGAACGCCCCACCATTCTACGATCTTACCTTGGACGTATGCGTGGATTGGGGACAGGACACAATATTTTCGAACATTGGTGGACCGAACGCATAACCGCGGCAGGCAGTGCCCCTTTATCAATCTGGTTTATTATCCAAATGCTAAGATTGGGTGATGCAGATCATAAGGATGTTGTAAAATGGGCTGGAAAACCTACGAATACAATTTTATTACTCACACTTGTCTTGCTAACATTCCGTCATATGCAACTCGGCTTGGAAGTCATTACATCAGATTACGCACGTGAAAGAAAAAGATTGGCTCTTAATTACTGTATTAAAGGTGGGGCCTTATTTTTAGGAATTCTATCCGTAATTTCTATATTAAAATTATTTTTTACTGCATCCGCCAGTAAATAATTCAGCATTTAAAGGATATATATCGTAATGACTGATACTACTTTATCATTAAAAGATACGTATCGTATCGTGGATCATGCCTATGACGTCATTGTCATAGGGGCTGGCGGTTCTGGCTTGCGGGCAACATTGGGAATGGGTGCGGCCGGTTTTCATACAGCCTGTATTACAAAAGTATTTCCAACCCGCAGTCATACAACAGCAGCCCAGGGGGGAATTGCGGCTTCACTTGGAAATATGGGAGAGGATCACTGGCAATGGCACATGTACGATACCGTAAAGGGCTCTGACTGGCTTGGTGATCAGGACGCAATTGAATATTTATGCCGTGAAGCGGTTCCTGCCGTTTATGAACTGGAACATATGGGAGTTCCCTTTACCAGGAATAAAGATGGTAAAATCTATCAACGTCCATTTGGTGGACACATGCGCGACTTCGGAAAGGAACCCGTTCAACGCGCTTGTGCTGCGGCAGACAGAACTGGTCACGCTATATTGCATACACTTTATCAACAATGCTTGAAACACAATGTTGAATTCTTTGTTGAATATTTTGCTATTGATCTTATCATGGATGAAAATGGCACATGTCGCGGTGTTACGGCATGGTGTCTGGAGGATGGCAGTATACACCGTTTCCGTGCAAATCTGGTTGTTCTGGCGACAGGAGGATATGGACGCGCTTTTCAATCCTGTACTTCTGCCCATACTTGTACAGGTGATGGAAATGCCATGGTCATGCGTGCTGGCATCCCAACACAGGATATGGAATTCGTTCAATTCCATCCAACCGGTATTTTCCCAGCCGGCTGTTTGTTAACAGAAGGATGTCGCGGAGAAGGCGGCTATCTGACAAACAGTGAAGGTGAACGTTTCATGGAACGTTATGCGCCACATGCAAAGGACCTTGCTTCTCGTGACGTTGTCTCTCGTGCCATGATTGTGGAAATCAATGAAGGACGCGGATGTGGTCCCAATAAAGATCACATCATGTTACATCTTGAACATCTGGGGGCAGACCTTTTACACGAACGTTTACCTAGTATTGTTGAAACATCGCGCATTTTCTCCGGAATTGATGTAACCAAGGAACCCGTTCCTGTATTACCAACTGTCCATTATAATATGGGTGGTATCCCAACAAATCTTCAGGCCGAAGTTATTCGACCTACCAAAGACAATCCAGATGCAACCGTTCCGGGATTAATGGCAATCGGTGAATGTGCCTGTGTTTCCGTTCATGGTGCAAACCGCCTTGGTACGAATTCATTACTTGACTTGATTGTATTTGGTCGTGCAGCTGCCTTACGTGCAAAAGATATTCTTAAACCTGGCGCTCCTGTTGCTCCATTCCCTAAAAATGCCGGGGAAAATGCACTTGGCCGTTTAGATAAACTAAGATTTGCCAAAGGTGGAACCCGTGTGGCTCAAATGCGTGACACCCTGCAAAGAACCATGCAACGTCATGCAGCCGTTTTCCGGAATACTAAAAACATGGAAGCGGGCGTTGAAAAGATTAAGGATATCTGGTCTGATCTGGGGGACATCTCTGTTTCCGATCAATCCCTGATTTGGAATACAGATTTAATGGAAGCCTTGGAATTCGAGAATCTATTGGCAAATGGTACCGTAACCATGGTAAGTGCAACCGCACGTCATGAAAGTCGTGGCGCACATGCCCATGATGATTATCCTGAACGTGACGATAAAAACTGGTTGAAACATACTGTTTCATATCTTAATGACAAGGGAGAGGTTTCACTTGATTATCGCCCAGTCCATATGAGAACTTTAACCGATGAAGTTCAGGTTTTCCCTCCTAAAAAACGGGTATATTAATCAGAGAAGGTGATGACTAATGGTTGAATTAAGACTACCCAAAAACAGTAAAATTGGAATTGGAAAAGTATTTTATGCCTCTTCACAGGCAAAAAATATTAAGAAATTTAGAATCTATCGTTGGAGCCCTGATGATAACAAAAATCCAGTTATCGACACTTACGAGGTGGATCTGGACAAAATCGGCCCAATGGTTTTAGACGCGTTAATTCATATTAAGAATGAAATTGATCCGACTTTATCATTCCGTCGTTCTTGCCGTGAAGGGGTTTGCGGATCTTGTGCCATGAACATTAACGGATTAAATACCTTAGCCTGTTCAAAACACATTAATGAATATGAGGGGGATATTGCAATTTATCCTCTCCCCCATATGCCCGTTATTAAGGATTTGATACCTGATCTTAATGGTCCATATGCACAATTGAGGGAAATTGATCCATGGCTTAAAGCTGATACTCCCCCCCCCCCGATAAAGAACGGTTACAATCCATTGAGGAGCGTAAAAAACTGGATGGTTTATATGAATGTATCCTGTGTTTTTGCTGTTCAACCTCTTGCCCTTCATATTGGTGGAACGGGGACCAATATTTAGGCCCATCCGTTTTATTGGCTGCCATGCGTTGGGTTGCTGATAGCCGTGATGAGTATAAAGGCGAACGCCTTGATGAATTAGAGGATTCAATGCGTTTGTATGCATGCCGTACTATTATGAACTGTACACAGACCTGTCCAAAAGGTCTTAATCCAGCTCATGCAATTGCTGAATTGAAAAGATTACAAATTGAACGTAAACTTTAAATAAGCTAAAAGATGAGTCATGAAAAAGAAATATATTTTTGACTCATCATTTCCAAATCGTCGGGACTATCATATCGCATGGCTCAACAGCCTATTTGTTGACCATGCGATTTTTCGTTTATTCTGGTCAAATTTTCAGACAGTGATCCCCGGTAAAGTGTATCGCAGCAACCATCCCACTCCAACCAGATTATTGAATTTAACAAAAAAATATCATCTTAAAACAATTATCAATTTACGGGGTAAAAGAAATTGTGGTTCTGATGCGCTATCCCGCCATATCAGTCATAAATTAAATTTAAAACATTACGACCTACCTTTTGAAAGCCGTGGAGCACCACATATTGATCGAATTCTAAATCTTGCAAATATTTACAAAACTATTGAATTCCCTCTTTTAATCCACTGTAAATCTGGAGCTGATCGTGCAGGTTTAGTTTCCGCATTAATTCTTCTATTTGAAAACTACGATATTTATTCTGCAATGCGACAGCTTTCATGGAAATACGGTCATTTTAAATATTCCAGAACAGGAATTCTTGATGCTTTTTTTACCCAATATCTTCAGCAAACGCATGAAAAAGTGAAATTTTTATATTGGCTTCAATCCCAATATAATGAAAAGCAATTAAAAGACTCTTTCAAATCGAAAAAAATCTCCTCTTTTATTACAGATAAAATTTTACATAGAGAATGAAATATTTTTTAAATCATTCTGCCATAACCTTAATAAGATGTAGCAACTTTTTCCTGATTTCCTTATCTTTAATATGATAATACGCCTTTAACAAATCAACCGTTTCCTTATTATTCATAACATTCAAATCTGTAATTTTAATTTCCTCCTTAATGGCATTTTCCTTATCCTTGGTAATTAATATTTTTTTAACATCTAATGCCGTTGAAAATGATGGAGGAACCTGACTTTTATTTTCTTCGTTTTCGGTCAAAAACTCATCAAAGAAAAAATTAATCGGAACTTGCAAAAACTGTGCTATATAATAAAGTCTCGAAGCACCAACACGATTAAATCCCTTTTCATATTTTTGAATCTGTTGAAATGATAGACCTAAAGCTATAGCAAGTTTTTCTTGGGAAAAGCCCAATAACTTTCTTCTTAACCGGATACGGCTTCCTACTCGTTTATCTATAGGATTGGGAGGAATTTTTTTTTCTTTTGAAATACAGTTTGATAGCAACTCATTTGCTTTCATCAAATAATAAACTTTCACAATAAAATACTTGTAAAATCATATCCACAATAAATATTTATATTAAATAACTCTTTCAAAACATTATATATTACTAGACAAATATGATTGTTTACATTATTCTAAACTAATAAATATATATATATATTTACATTCAGCCATGAAATATAATTTTAATTCAACACCATTATCTCTAATTGCATAATTTTTACCTAATTTATAAATATTAATAAATAATTAAATTGTTTACCTAAAATTAGCAAATAAATTTTAAATTTTGGTATATCAATCCTTTTTTAAGTATTATTCAGTTTACAAATCTATCTATTCAACCCAGTAGTTCTAGTAAAATTTTAATAATAAATTATATTTGATTTAATAATTTTGATTGATTAAAAAAGAAATTAATTAAACTAAAACAATATTGTTTATATGTTGCGTAATGTTTATAATTAATGAAATCTGTATAATTGCCGAGAACTATTTATGAGGTTTTTTGATAATCCACCCACAAAGTTTCATTTTTTATCCATGGATAAACCCGAGGCAATTCAATATAAAAATGACCTGGTAAAACAATATGGAAATGCAAGTATCGACCAAGCCGAAGTCATTATCTGTATTGGTGGTGATGGTTTTGTTCTAGAAACACTTCATACTTATATTAATTATCAGATTCCCATTTATTGTATCAATTTCGGTTCTGTTGGTTTCCTTACAAATCCCAAGATCAAGAAGGATCTTCCATCACTACTTCAAAAAACCCAACCAACTTGTCTTCATCCTTTGGCCATGTCAGCTAAAACAGTTGATGGTAAAACACACACAGCCCTAGCTTTTAATGATATATTTTTATACCGGCAAACCAGACAGGCAGCCAAAATAAAGGTGATAATTAATCATAAGATCAGGTTATCCGAACTGATTTGCGACGGTATCATTCTTTCAACACCCGCAGGATCGACAGCCTATAATTTATCAGCACATGGTCCAATCGTTCCCTTAAATTCTGATTTGTTACCCTTAACTCCTATTTGTCCTTTTCGGCCACGCCGATGGAGAGGTGCATTACTTCCTTCAACAACTCTTTTTCAATTCTTGACCCTGGAAGAAAATAAACGCCCTATAGCAGCTGTAGCCGATTTCACAGAGATACGTGACGTTGTCGAGATTACTGTCAAAGAAAACAAATCTATAAAATCTTGTTTACTATTCAATCCAAATCAAAGCTTGTCGGAACGGATTATTTCAGAACAATTTTCTGAATAAATATTGGTGAAACGTAATATCTATTTTCATTCACTATCAATTGTTGATTTACGGAAGATATAACCTTGTCCCCATATTGTTGAAATAAAATCTTCCGCACCAGCATCTTGTAATTTTTTTCTTAATTTACATACAAAGACATCAATAATTTTAATATCGGGTTCTACATTGCATTTGTATAAATGGTTTAAAAGTGCCGTCTTTGTAATTAAAGTGCCCCGTTGTAAAATAAGCAATTCCAAAATAAGATATTCCTTGCCTGTCAAATGAACCAATGCTTTATTAACGAATACTTCATGTGTTTCCAAATTAATACTTAATGCATCAATATGAATAATTTTTTTGGAAAATACTTTTTGGACACGTCTCAAAACCGCCTTGCATCTTGCAATCAGCTCATCCTCATAAAATGGAATTAACACATAATCATCCACACCTGCCTGAAAAGCTTTTATCTTACTTTCCAAATTATTTTGTCTGGAAACAACAATAATAGAAATCTTTTCATTTAATGCGCGCAATTCTCTAATGGTCGAAAAAAACAATTTATCCAAATTATTTCCTTCAACTATAATAAGATCATATTCATACAGATGAGCCGTTGATAATACCTCAATATCAAACGATACCCTATCGATAGAAAAGTCTGTTACTTTAAGTTTTTGGTAGAATTCATGCTCTAAAAAAAAGATTTCTCCCATAAGAAGAACGTGCATACTTCTACTCCAGGTTATAAAATGAATTTAAAATACTACTATAAAGTGCATAAGTTTATAAAAAAAATCAACAAAAACTTAATAATGATAATGATAAATTTGGAAAAACAATTTTTTTTCAACAACTTCGTAAATAATGTTGAAGTATTTATTATAAAAACCTCAACATTATAAATAAAATCTATTCAGATTTTTTTCTAAATTTCTTTTTAATAAACTGCCATATAAAACTTCGTAAATATCCACCCAACGGCCCTGTAAGTGCAGTAATTAAAGTTGTCAGGGCAATTGAATCACGCAATTGCTTTAAATTATGGTTCCGAATCACCTTGGCTTCTATCTCTTCTTCACCAATTTTTGCCTGCAAGGCTAGATAGAAAAAGATACCAGCACACAAAATATCAAAAATTAGGATAATTAATGATGATCCCAAAAAACCAATATGAAACAACCAGCAACACAGCGCCGCCAAAACAGCATGCAAGGAAATTAAAACAAATAATCCAAATACTGCCCCTATACAGCATAACAGGATTTGCTTGCTTACTCTAATTGACTTTTTTTTCAAAAGCAGGAGCTCTGCATCCGCTGCTGCTTTGCCAAATTCAACAATCTTCATGTATATAGACCATTTCTACAACAAATATTACTAGCGCGTCATCCGACCCAGTACAAAACCTATAATCGTGGAGATCAAAACCGCTTTGATCGATTTGGATTGAACTTTTTTAGAAAGCTGCTCTACTTGTTCTTCTGCAACATCCTTCATATCATCCTTAATCTTATCTGTTTTATCTGCCATTTCAGCCAGAGCAGGATTAAGCTGTTCTTTTGAAGCCATGACATTATTTTGAACCTGATTTTTATTTTGCTTTAAATTTGTTTTTTTTTTCTTGCAAAAAAACATTTTAATTCCTTCTACATATCCGATAAAACTTGTTTCCAAGTTTAATATATATTTAAATTAATAATAATAAAAAAAGACAAGAAATATTATTTATTTTACTTTGAATAATGTAATAAGACTTAATGACAAGATCTAAACATACAATTAGATTTATTACTAATAAATGATATAACTCATAAAATGCTTTTTTTATCTATAATTGCATATTAAAATTACTTGATTTTAATATGCAATTTAATTTTTTCTATTCAAATTTTCCAATTATGGACCAAATATTTCCTTTCTATTTTAACCTAAATTTTATTTACTGCAAAACGCATTGTAAAATAAAATTAATGTACATATACAATGAAAATATCTTGACTTGAAAATAATTTAGGCATAATCCGCACGGAGAGCATTTAATAATTCTTGATTTATTCCCTTACTTAAATATGTTTTAAATGCTACCCATATCATTATCCGTTTCTATCATAAATGGATTATATTATAAACAATATTAGAGTTAATTTTTTAAGATCAAATTGATTGATTCATGTTTTGTGCTTTAAAGAAAATTTTGTCCATAAAAAAAACAAATTTATATTACTCTTTTTTATTTTTCTGGGAATTTACAAACTATCCATTAAAAATTAGTAAAAATGTTTCCTTTTTTCTGAGTGCAACAAGATGATCGCAGAATTTGATTTTTTTGGTGTCTATATCGCCCCTTTTGTTGTTTATGCTTTATTTGCATTCGCCTTAACTGTTATTATCCGTTCTTTCCTGTGGAAAACAGGTTTAATAAAATTATTTTGGCATCTTGCTTTATTTGAAGTAGCTTTATATTTCAGTATCCTATGTTTGCTTATCTTATATGTATAACTTCTGACTTTAAGAATTTGTTTTTCAATCATGGCACCCATTAGTAATATCATCCGCATCATCTTGACCCTAATCATTGTAGCCATGGCTATAATTCTAGGGGTAGCCTTGTGGGACACTTACATGATTGCCCCATGGACCCGTGATGGTCGTGTCAGAGTATACGTCGTTAAAATCGCCCCGGAAATTTCGGGCACCATTGTACAGGTTCCTGTCAGGGACAACCAGTTTGTTCGCAAGGGTGATCCCCTTTTCGTAATTGACCCTTTACGTTTTAAAATCGCCATTCAACAGGCAGAGGCAAATTTGGAAAATGCGGAGGCCAATCTTGCCTTACAACGTCGTAATGCAATGCGTCGCAAAGGATTGGAAGGCATTGTTTCAACAGAAGAAAAAGAAGATTTCAATACAAAGGTTAGAACCGCACAGGCAAGTGTAGATACAGCAAAAGCAGCCCTGACAGAAGCCAAGTTAAATTTGCAGCGTTCCATACTTTATTCACCTGTCAATGGCTATATTACAAATCTAAATTTACGGGTTGGTGATTACGTCAATACAGGCAATTCATATTTATCCGTTATTGATGCCGATTCTTTCTGGGTCTATGGCTATTTTGAAGAAACCAAAATGTGGGGCATTCATGTCGGCGATGTCGCCCGAATCAAGTTAATGGGATATAAACAGATACTGCCCGGACATGTTGTCAGTATTGCCCGTGGTATCAATGACTCTAATGCCAACGCTGATAATTTTGGTTTGCAAAATGTTAATCCCATTTTTACCTGGGTTCGTTTGGCTCAACGTATTCCCGTAAGAATTCATATTGATCATATTCCAGACACGATCCATCTTTCCGCCGGCATGACCGCCACAATCAGTGTCGGCCCACAAACAAGTGGCAGAAAAGGAAAACTGGCCACCTGGTTACAAGATCATCTATGAGTATTTCAAACATGTTCCGTCTAAAATCTATCTGGCAGAAAGCAATTACATTTTCCTTGATTGGATTGAATGCCTGCACGGTTGGCCCCAATTTTCATCGGGATCACATGAAAATTCCGGAACAATGGACTGAAAAAGTATGGAAAAGACCAGCCACAGCCCAAGAGATTGTCCAGGCAGCGAACAACATGCGTCGTTGGTGGGAACAGTTTCATGATCCATTGTTAAATCAACTTGTTGAAAAGGCCATCCAGAACAATTATGACCTTCAGATGGCGGGACAACGGATTTTGGCCGCTCAATCCTTGCGTGATCAGCAGGCGTCTAAATGGTATCCCCAACTGGATGGTTCTGGCGGATTTGGATATCAGACATCTTCCAATACCTTATCCAGCAATATCTCGATATCAAAAGGAAATCCAAATAATGCCGTTATACGTCGTTATGGCGCGACATTCAGCTGGCAACTGGATACATTCGGTTTGATCAGACGAATGGTTCAATCCCAAGAAGAGGCTGTAAAGGCCTCGATCGAGGATAGAAGAGCCGTCCTTTTAGCCATGCTTTCTCAACTGGCCAATAACTATGTAACCCTCCGCACCATGCAGCTACGGTTACGCATAGCGGATGAAAATGTTGCAATCGCCCAATATATCTATAATCTGGCACAAAAACAGTATATTGAGGGTACAGGCACGACTCTAAGCACTGCCCAGGCAGAAGCCGAGCTTGAAACCCAGCGAGCAAGTCGAGAACCCTTGAAAACCAGCATTACCCAGATTACCCATACAATTGATGTTTTGCTGGGACAAACGCCGGGAACCACGGAAACACTTCTTAAGATAGAACAGCCTTTACCAGACTTACCCCCATTTCCACCCTCCATTCCTTCCATTGCCCTGGCCAATCGTCCAGACATACGTATGGCCGAAAGGCAATACGCTATGGCAACGGCAAATATCGGTGTTGCGGTTGCAGAACTCTATCCACAATTCACCATTGACATGAGTGCGATGCCAACGACTTCTTTTACCAGTCAAATGGCCAATATTGCCAGTCTGGTATCCAGCAGCTTTATCAATCTTTCCATTCCAGGTCTGCATGGTGGCCGCCTTAGTGCCGCGGTTAAGCAAGCGCAGGCTCAAGCAGAAGAGGCACGGTTAAATTACCGTCAAACAATCCTGACATCCCTGAAAGAAATCGAGGATGTTATCGCGGCCTGGGGTGATGATTCAGAACATGTTGATCTGTTGCACAAATCCAAAGTAAGCAGCCAGACTGCCCTTATCCGTGCCCAAAAACTCTATAAAGCAGGACTTACAGGATATCTGGATGTCCTGACCGCGCAACGAACAGCCACAAATGCCGCCAATGAAGAGGCTGTGGCCATTTTGGAACGTTTCCAGGATTCCATCAATTTGTTCACGGCCCTTGGAGCCGGCTGGCAGGGTGTGGATATAACAAAAACGGAACTTCCCATGACCATCGAACAACAAAATCTGTTAGCGAAACTGGTCAAACAATAGATCTTCCTTTTTTTTCTCCATTATCCAGCAACTGTCTGAATCTATAAAAGAAAAGTAAGATCAAACAATTTTCATTTTTTTTATTTAACGACAGGTTTAATATGCCAAAGATATTTTAACCATCTTTGATATAAATCCATGCTCAATTATGACAAGTGAAAATTTATTTGAAATCTCTGTACCTCTTATTAACGAGACCACCAAGAATGTTTCCACTAAAATCACTTTAGATAAAAGGGAGGCAATTTATATTGTTGGAGCGAATGGTTCCGGTAAAACCCATCTGGCACGATATATTGAACAATATATTATCCAAAACTACGGTAAATATAAAACATATCGTATCAATGCACACCGTGCAATATTTTTAAATATTCCCCAAACTCAAATGAAAGAAGCACAAGCAAAACAAGCTTTGTTACCTAATCCAATAAGCCAATTATCAAGAAAAAATCAAGCTAATAGATTAACTAGTCAATTTGGTCAATTAGAATTTTACAATGATAGTGACGAGTTATTACAATACCTATTTTCACAATCACATAGTATTGCCACGAATTTTTATAATGATTACAACCCTAATCGTCCTCCTTTACAAAAACCGACAAGCAAACTTGAGCAACTACAATCCATATTTGAAAAGATCCTCCCTAATAAACAATTAGAACACACCATAGATACAATTCGAATTAAGGATACCGATAAAGAAGATTATTACCCCATTATAGAAGCAAGTGAGGGAGAACGTTCTGTTTTTTATTTAATCGGTCAAATCCTTTTTCCGGATCCTGGTACCCTGATTATTTTTGATGAACCTGAACAACATTTACATCCTTCCATCTTAACACCACTATGGAATGAACTGAAAAAAATACGTCCAGATTGTGCTTTTATAACCATTTCACACGATTTAAATTTTATCGCCAATCAGGCAGGAAAAAAATATATTCTCAAAAAATACCAAAGAAATTTTTCTGAATCTGATAAATGGGATATAAAAGCGCTTCCAGATAATATGCCGTTATCAGAGGAAATTGTTACTTTGATTTTGGGTAGTCGTCGTCCCATTCTCTTTGTTGAGGGACAGGAAAACAGTTTAGATCAAGCTGTTTACCGCGCATGTTATCCAGAATGGACAATTATTCCAAGCAATTCATGTACAGAAGTTATTCATGCGGTTAATTCGCTTAACAACCATCCATCTTTAACTCGTATTAATTGTGCGGGTATCGTGGATGCTGATTATCGTGGTACAGATGAAATACAAAAACTGAATAATCAAAATATTTATGTGCTCAACGTCCTTGAAATTGAAAATCTTTTCTTATTATATGATGTTCTCGAGAGTATTGCTGAACTAGAGCAATATAACGATAAAACGGAAAAAGAAAATCTGATTCAAGAGATAACCTCTCAACTTCTCGATACTATCAATAAAAATAGAAATTCGTATATCGTGGAATATGGAAAATTACAATTAGGCAGATCATTTTCTAAACTTTCACCTTCTGATGATAAAATCAAGAAGCAGGAATCTTTAATTGAATTTTTTAACAAAAGCCTTGATGAATTAAAAAATTCTTTTCAAGAAGATCTACAAAAAACTGAATACAATATTAACAAAGCAATTGAGGAAAAAAATATAAAAGAGCTATTAAAATGGTATAATGGCAAAGGTGAAAGATTATCAATTATCAGCAAAATCTTAACGAAACAAAAAAAGGAAGATTTTCTTAAATGGATAAAACGCTTACTAGAAAATAGTAATGAAAATTTGATTGATGTATTAAAAAAACATTTACCAGAAATAAAAAATAATGTCTGACAGATCATTCAAATATGATTCAGGTGGTGCGAACTGTGGGACTTGAACCCACACGTCCAAAACGGACACAAGATTTTAAGTCTTGAGCGTCTACCATTCCGCCAAGCTCGCCCATATTTTGTAAAAGGATTAATAGCATGAAGAACGAAAAGGTCAAAGAGTAAATTTAAAAAAAATTAATTATTTGAAAAAAGATTTCAAATCCATGTAAAATTCTCCAATACAAGTAAATATACAGCCTACAATGAAGAAAGAAAATAGCTCATTGTGTTTTTCAATCGATCCACTCCACTATATAATCCTCCAATTCCCCTGCATCATGTTCACTCACAACCTTTCCCCGCACGGAAATACCGGCTTTATGCATGGCTTCAAAATTACCGGCAATCAAATAATGCCAAGGATAAAGTGTCTTGCCTTCCGCTATTAAACGATATGCACAGGTGGAGGGCAGCCAGTCAATCCTTGATAAATTCTTTCGGGTCAATTGAATACAGTCCGGAATCCTGATTTTACGATGACAGTAATCCGAACATTGCCCTGTTTTTATATCCAGCAACCAACAGGCAACATTTGTATAATAAATTTCATTCTTATCATCATCCCGCAATTTATGCAGGCAACACCGACCGCAACGGTCACATAAAGCCTCCCATTGCTCCTTGTTCATTTCTTGAAGTGACAAGTTTTCCCAATAACGATCCGTAACCATAACAACCAATATAATATTCTGATCAAAAAAATGATTTACAATATTTCAAAATTCAATTTTTCAATAAATCAACTTTCATCTCAATTTATATAATTCAGGTTACGATTTAATTAAATTGAATAATTCAACAGGATTGATTATAAACCGTTTAATCAATTTACAGATCAAAACTTTCCTGACGGTTTTCCTGCCGCTTCAAAACACGCACGTCTTTCTGCCCATCATAAAAAGTTAAGATCAAATCAGAACCAGCCCTCAATCCTCTTGCTTCAGTTACAGCCTGACCTTTCTTATTCTGTACCAAGACATATCCCCGTGCCAATACAGCCTTGGGGGAAAGGGCTTCCAATCTTGCCGTGACACTTTCCAATTTCAGCTGCCTTTCTCTCAATAAATTACGTACATTCGATATGGAGAACAGGGGTAAATTATTTTCCAACTGACGCATATAATGCAGCCAAGAAATTGCATATTGTTTTTCATTAAAGGCCAGTTGTCTCTTGAAACGATCAATCAGTCCCAAAAGATATTGATCAACAGCCTGAATGAAAGAAAGCTGATGTCTCCTTTTCAGAACCAATGCTGGAAGCGCCAAATCCAGACGATAGGAACGGTCATCCAGGCGCATACGGTTTTGCGCCAATAAAGTGGGAACATCCGGCAGTCTGGTAATGGCCTTATTCAAACGCAGTTGATAAGATTGAATAATCTGTATTAATGCTTTATTCAAACGCGTAACCAGCTGCATTATTCTAGCAGCAAGATCAACCTGCGAAGGAACTGCCATTTCCGCAGCTGCAGTTGGAGTCGGGGCCCGACGGTCAGATGCGAAATCAATCAAGGTTGTATCTGTTTCATGTCCAACTGCTGAGATCAGGGGAATTTTCGACTCTGCTGCGGCTCTTACAACAGCCTCATCATTAAAGGCCATCAAGTCTTCCAGTGATCCACCTCCTCGTGCAACAATCAAGATATCAGGACGTGGAATTTTACCGTTAACAGAAAGGGTGTTAAATCCAATAATAGCCCTGACAATCTGTTCACTTGCCCCCTCTCCCTGAACCGCCACTGGCCAGACCAGGATATCCCTGGGAAAACGTCGTTGAATTGTTGTGCGAATATCGTGCAAAACCGCGCCTTTAGAGGATGTAATCACACCTATTACTTTTGGCAATAGAGGAAAAGGACGCTTTTTTTCCTGGTCAAATAAACCTTCAGCTTCCAATCTCTTTCTTAATTTTTCGATACGGGCCAATAAAGCCCCTTCGCCGGCATAATCAATCTGATCAACAATAAGCTGATATGATGAACGTTCCCCATAAGAAGAAATCTTGCCTGTTGCAATAACCTCAATACCGTTTTCGAGTTTTATAGTAAGTTTTGCCGCCTTGAACCGCCAGATAATTGCTGTCAGTTTTCCATTTTCATCTTTTAGGGAAAAATAAATATGTCCAGACGGATACTGTTTTAACTCGGTAATTTCCCCCCTCACTTTAATCCGAGAAAAATTTCCTTCCAAAACTCGCTTAATCGCTGTAGAAATATCCCCTACACTAAATTCTGGTATATTATCCGTCATTCGATCAGAAAGTTGCTCATCTATCGACATAAATATGATACAGCCTTATCCAAAAAAAGAAACATCAGTAAAGGAAATCTCTATGCGCGTTTTACTCGTCGGTTCTGGGGGAAGAGAACACGCCCTTGCCATGGCTCTTGCTTGCTCACCCAATCTTACCGAGCTTTTTATCGCACCAGGAAACCCAGGTACTGCACAATATGGTAAAAATATAAACATTAAGGTAGATAATATTACCGATTTAGTAAAATTTGCACAAGACAATCATATTGATCTTGTTATTCCCGGACCAGAATTACCTTTGGTTAAAGGATTAACCGATGCTTGCCAGCACGCCGGGATCCTCTGTGCAGGTCCCAGCCAAGCGGCTGCACAGCTGGAGGGAAGCAAGAGTTTCACAAAAATGATCAGCGATGCCGCCCGGATCCCAACTGCAGCATGGAAAGAGTTTACAGATAGTGAACAAGCGGTTGCTTATTTGAAAACCCAATCTTTTCCAATTGTCATCAAGGCAGATGGTTTGGCGGCAGGAAAAGGCGTTATTATCGCCTATACCTTTAAGGAAGCTGAAGAAGCGATCGAAACAATCCTGCAAGATAACCGTTTTGGCGAAGCAGGCAATAAAATCGTTATCGAAGAATTTCTGACAGGAGAGGAAATTTCCCTATTTGCCTTTTGCGATGGAGAACATGCGGTTTTAATCGGAGCGGCTCAGGATCACAAACGCATTGGCGATAATGATACAGGACCCAATACTGGCGGAATGGGTGCAATATCCCCACCACCCTTTTTTGATCACGCAGCCCAAGAGAAAGCGTTGGATATAACAGTCAGACCCATGCTGCGCGAAATGATAAAACGTGGAATTCCTTTCCGTGGCATTATTTTTGCCGGACTGATGATTACAAATGATGGGCCCTATCTAATTGAATATAATGTTCGTTTTGGAGACCCGGAAGCGGAAGTTCTGCTTCCTCGACTGGAAACAGATTTGTTAGATATTCTCTATAATCTCAGTCAAGGAAAATTAAAAAAATCAAAAATCAAATTCTCTGATCAAGCAGGGATTTGTATTGTTATGGCGGCAAAAGGATATCCGGGAACACCAGTTGTAGGCGGAATTATCAAAAATATTGACCAAGCTGAATCCATACCCCATGTAAAAGTCTTTCATGCTGGAACCAATTATAACGCTCAACAAGAACTTTGTGCAGCAGGAGGTCGTGTCTTATGCGTTGCCGCTTTTGATAAAACACTCAAACAAGCACAGACAACCGCATATAATGCCGTTAACAAAATTAACTGGAAAGATGGTATCTGGCGCACGGATATCGGTAATAAAGCTTTAAAACAGTAGAATAATATAAAAACGATATTCAAAACAGGTTAAATTGAATGTATCTTAAAATGCGTTCAATTTTTACAATTCAGCAAATATCCATTTTATTTTCTACAAATTATAGTAAAAAATATTGCTATTTAATTTAACTTTATCTTCATACTCTAAATAATGATTAAGATCAAAAATCAACATTTTCAATAAAAGACTTCATTAAATCTGGCGCTTCCATTTTTTTAATTTTTGAAACCTTTGATCCTGCCCAAAATGCGGCATACTGAGGCTGTCTAGTATATTCGTAAATTTTCTTGGCAAAATAATAAGTATAAGGATAAGGTGGTGTTAAAGGCCGATCTGGTGAATCAATTTTTAAATGCCAATCATTAACCAACCCCCTGGCAGGTCGACCAGAAATGGTCGCGGTAATTTGCGTAACTTTAGAATTAAATAATGATTGTCTATAGGTTTCACTCGCTTTTGACGAACTGCATTGGACGAATGCCGTTCCTAACTGAACACCATTTGCCCCCACTCTAAGACAATCATGAATATCTTGTGCATCCATAATACCACCGGCAGCCACAACTGGTATTGATAAATTATTTTTAATCAGAAAAACCAGTTCTAGTGTTGATATCGCCGAATCAATATTTGGATTAAAAACACCCCGATGACCACCCGCTTCTATACCCTGCGCTATTATTATATCTATACCAGACCTTGCTATGTATGAAGCCTCTATCAAATTTGTCGCAGAAGCCATCGTAACAATATTGGCTTGTTTCAATCTGTGAATTTGACTTTTGCTTGGAATTCCAAAATGAAAACTAATAGCGGGAACTTTTTCTTGAATTATTAAATCCAGAAAATTGTCATTCTCTAAAAAACTGGAATAAAGACAAGAAAAAGCCTGACTAAAATTATTCATCAGATCTATCCTGCCAAATTTTGAACAACAATATTGAACCCACTGATTTTCAAGTGTAGCGTCTGATTTCTCTGGTTGATGACAGAAAAAATTGACCTGAAAAGGTAAGGAGGTCAGCTGTTTCAGCTGTTCAATTTGCTTTTTCGCCTCTTCATGATTGCAGGATCCCAGTCCCAATGATCCCAATCCACCAGAATTTGAAACCTCAGCTGCCAGTTTTGGTGTTGATACACCCGCCATTGGTGCAAGAAAAATAGGATATTGAATATTCAAAAATTTTCGTAACATTTTTTATACACTTAAATACTAATAATATACTTCTTAATAAAACCAATTAAATTATAACTTTATTAGTTATTTTAATTTGTATTATATTTCGTTTCAATGTGTTATTTATTATAATAAAATAATTATATTAATAATGCATTAATTTTATTTAAAAATATTAATATATTAATAGAAGAAAAAATTATGAATAATGATTATAATAAGATTAAAATATCTATAATAGGATTGGGATCAAGAGGCCTCAACGTACTTGAAAGAATTATATCCCATTGTATTTGGGATGAGAAACTAAAAGATAAGCAGATTATTTTACAACTATTTAACGAAAATAAAGATTATGGTGCCGGTTGTCATGATATCAATCAATCAGAAAATTTATTAGTTAACACTATTTGCAGTCAGATTACTGTTTTCCCTGATGATACGGTTAAAAACTACAAATATGCAATCCGGGGACCAACCTTTTATGAATGGTTAAAAATCAAATATAAATCACAAAATAAAACAATCAACCCTTTAAACTATTATTCACGAAAGGATCTTGGCGAATACCTATGCTGGGTCTTTAATTATTTATGTTCTATCAAGGTACAAAACCTTCAGATCATCAAAATACAAGAAAAAGTTATAAACATTTTCGGAAGTGATAAAAAAAAATGGAATATCGTTACGAAAAATAATACTTACTCATCTGATATTATTTGTATAACCACCGGTCACGATACCCAAAATTGCGAATTTCCAAATAAGAAAAAAATATATGCTTATCCTTTGGAAAAATTAGACCATATCATTACGAATAAAGAAACCGTTGCAATACAGGGACTTGGCTTGACCACATTTGACGTTATTTCCAAATTGACTGAAGACAGAGGAGGGAAATTCATTAAGGAAAAAGACCACCTAATCTATCAACCCTCTGGAAAAGAACCTAAAATTATAGCTTTTTCCAGATCAGGATTACCCTTGAATGCACGGGGGATAACGCAAAAAGAATTAAGAGAACAATACAAGCCCCAAATTTTTACCAAAGAAAAAATAATTAAGTTAAAAAACAATAAAAAAAATGATTTTGAAAAAGATTATCTACCGTTATTGATTGAAGAAATGGAATGTGTTTACAGTTTTACCTACCTCAAAAATCAGGACATAATCAAAGCATATAATTTCCTTAATGACTACCTAAGAAACAAATCACAAAGAAACGCGATTGTAAAAGCCTATATTCCTGATGAAAAAGAAAGATTCTCATGGGAAAAAATTAGCGATCCGCTTGCCCATACTTCCTTCAAAAGCCAGAGAGAATTTCATGAATGGCTTTTAAACTATTTACAGGAAGATATACATAACGCTTTACAGGGCAATATAGACAATCCCACCAAGGCAAGCACTGATATTTTAAGGGATGTACGTGATTGGATCAGATTAACCGTTGACCATTGTGGCCTGTCGGAAAAAAGTGCTATCTGGTTCAATGAAGTATTTAAACCTATCATGATCCGAATTTGTGTTGGTCCACCTCTTGAGAGGATTCAACAAATGATCGCTTTAATCAAGGCCAACATATTGCGCATAGATTTGGGACCGAATGTTAAAGTAGAAGAAAAAAAGGAAAGCTTTTACCTAACAACACAATTTAACGAAGTCATGCGTGCTGATTATTATATTGTTGCCATGGTCAATGCACCCATTGCAAAGGAAAGCAAAGACATTTTTTTTCAAAATATCCTGAAAAACAATATAGGCTGTCAATTCCATATTGGCAATTATGCTCTAGGAGAATTTAATGTCAATGCAAACTTCAATTTGATCAATCAAAACAATCAGATAATCAAGTCTATTTATGCTCTAGGTGTTCCCACTGAAGGCAGTAAATTTTATACTTATATTTTACCAAGACCTTTTGTTAATTCGACAGCTTTATTTGATGCAGAAGTCTGTACCAATAATTTGTTATCGCAAATTGCCAGATAATATTTTAACAAATATTCAATAGTTTTTTAAAAACTAGTTTAATCCAAAAAATTCTAAATTATTTGAACAGTAATTTAGAATTTAACATTCAATACTGGATAAATTTATCATTAATATCCGGTTATAATTCGATCAACCAACTGTTTAACTGTTGGAATAAACCCATTATCATAAAATGGGTCAGATCCAAATCGCCACCCTGTGGTTCCACTAAACATCAAATTATGATCAACCACCTCTTTTGCGTCAGGACCATTTGCATGAGCTATTGCCTGTAATGTTTTCTGGATACAAAAAGAGCGGGGATCGGGTCGATTTCCTGTCGTATAACTGGGACCAACCTGTGACCAATTTGAAAACTGGCACATTGACAGGCATCCCATGCAGTTATTCTGATCCTGTTGTATCTCTCCTGCTTTTTCAGGAGTTACAAAAATGAATGTATGATCTGGAGTCCGGAGAGGCTGAGTAAATCCCTCGCTTTCCCATTTCTTAATATTTTCAAAACTCGTCTGGGTAACATAAATCAAACGTTTTCTAGCCCCATATTCATATGGAACATTCATCATTTCTGTTGCTTCCCTTGAAAAAGGAACTTGCCTTTGAGACCGTTCCCTCAATTCATTAAGAAAACTATTTTGAACTGCCGATGAATAAAAACCTGTAGGAGAGAAATGATTAAGATATACATCACCCTTTTTCAATGTCCGCAAACGATCTTTCCAAGCTTGAGGGATTTGGCTTTCCCTCGTTAACAAAGGTCTTGTACCGAACTGAAATGCAATCATACCCAAATCTGGATTATCAATCCAATCTTCCCATTCAGAAAGCCACCAGACATTACCTGCCATAATGATTGGAACATGATCCAGTCCATATTGGCGCATGACTCTTCTCAACTCTACAACGCGTGGAAAAGGATCCTGCGGTTCTAATGGATTTTCACTATTTGATAACCCATTATGCCCCCCAGCCCTCCATGGATCTTCATAAACCACCCCACCAAGCCATTCTGGCGTTTTTCTGTAAGATCGACGCCATAACGCATTGAAAGCACGTCCAGAGGAAACAATGGGATAGTAATATAATGCATGTTTTGCAGCAATTTCTGATAAACGATAGGGCATTCCCGCTCCACAGGTAACACCATCAATCAAACCTTTCGATTGTTCCAAAACCTGAGATGCAATCAGTTCACTTGCTGCCATTTCCCACATAATATTGACATGAAGAGGCACTTTTGGCCCCGCAATATCACGGGCAACCCTTATTTGGGTTATTCCGCCCTTAATTGCATATTGAATGAGTTCTTCATGTCGTTCACGCCGTGTTTTTGCATGATAGATCTGGGGAATAACATTGCCATTTTCATCATAACTATCAGCATTTACAATGGAAATGGTTCCAATTCCACCCGCAGCAGACCAATGACCAGCAGATACTCCTGTAGAAACAGAAACCCCTTTACCCCCTTCAATCAAAGGGAGGACTTCTTTATTTCCCATACGAATTGAATTAACTGCTTTCATTATTACTCCTGCTCTATATGCAGTGGACTAAACAATCTAAACCAAAAAAAACTTTGAATAGCCCACTTATATTTATTCCAATAAAAAAATCAAGAATCATCTTTTTATTGAAAAAATGATACACATAAAAACCTATGAGCGTTTGGACTGGTTATCATTGCGATTACGAGATGACGAGCTGTTTTTGACTCCAACGACCTCACTGATGTCAACACCTGTTTCCTGATCTACCTCACGCATGGAAAGCTTGATTTTTCCTCGATCATCAAAACCTACAACCTTTACCTTGACAGTATCCCCCATTTTGACAACGTCACTTGTACGACCGACACGCCCGGCTGATAATTCAGAAATATGAACCAGCCCGTCACGAGCCCCCATAAAATTGACAAATGCTCCGAAATCGGCAACCTTTACAACTTTTCCTGTATAAATGCGGCCAACTTCTGGTTCAGCAATGATTGCAGTGATACGCTCCTTGGCTTTTTCCGCCTGTTCATTCGATGTAACAGCAATTTGTATTGTACCATCATCATCAATATCAATTTTACAACCTGCATATTCAACAATTTCACGAATTGTTTTACCGCCAGATCCAATAATATCCCTGATCTTTTCCTTGGGCACATTCATAATGATTACATGTGGTGCATTCTCTGCAATGTCATTACGGCTTTCTGTCAAGGCTTTTGCCATTTCACCCAAAATATGAATTCTTCCTTCACGAGCCTGTTCCAAGGCCTGTTCCATAATTGCTGGTGTAATGGATGTAATTTTAATATCCATTTGTAAAGCGGTGACACCAACTTCAGTACCAGCAACTTTAAAATCCATATCTCCCAGATGATCTTCGTCACCAAGGATATCACTCAATACAGCAACACCCTTTTTCTCCTTGATCAATCCCATGGCAATTCCCGCTACAGGACGTTCCAGTGGCACACCTGCATCCATCAGGGATAAAGAGGTTCCACAAACCGTAGCCATAGAGGACGAACCGTTACTTTCCGTAATTTCAGAAACTACACGCATGGTATATGGAAATTTTTCCTTGCTTGGCAACAGAGGATGAATAGCTCTCCATGCCAGTTTTCCATGACCAATTTCACGACGCCCAGGTGAACCCAACCGTCCACATTCCCCCACAGAATAAGGAGGAAAATTATAATGCAACATGAAATTAGAACGATATTCCCCTTCTAACGCATCCACAACCTGTTCATCTTGAGTTGTACCTAAAGTTGTCACAACCAGAGCTTGCGTTTCACCCCGGGTAAAAAGAGCAGATCCGTGTGTTCTAGGTAAAACACCAACCTCACTAATAATGGGTCGAATCGTGGTTAAATCACGTCCGTCAATCCGCAATCCTGTCTTTAACACTGAATTACGAACAATATCGGCTTCCAATTTATCAATCAAGGAACCCGCCTTGGCTGTATCAAATTCTTCCTCAACAAGCTTATCAATAATTTTGGTACGTGCCGCATCCAGTAAAGTGTAACGTTTTTGCTTTTCCTTTTCCTTATAGGCTTCCGCCAAAGGTTTGCGTCCAATCTTGTCAATACGAGTTTTTAATTTCTTCTCTTCTGCAGTAGGTTCAGACAATTCCCAAGGTTGACGGGCAGCATGCTCGGCCAAAGCGATAATTGCATCAATAACAGGCTGACAGGCCTCGTGACCAAAATTAACAGCCCCCAACATTACTTCTTCACTTAATTCCTGGGCTTCGGATTCAACCATCAGAACCCCTTCGGAAGTACCCGCCACAACCAAATCCAATTTGGTTTGATCCATTTCCGCCAAAACCGGATTTAGAACATATTCATTATCAATATATCCAACCCGGCAACCCGCAATAGGTCCAAAGAAAGGAATACCGGACAGGGTCAGCGCTGCAGAACAGCCAATCATGGCAACAATGGCAGGATCATTTTCCATATCATGACTTAAAACAGTCGCTATAACCTGCACTTCATTACAAAAATTATCAGGAAATAATGGACGAATAGGCCGATCAATAAGTCGAGAGATCAATGTCTCGATTTCAGAAGCACGCCCCTCACGTTTGAAAAAACCGCCAGGAATTTTTCCAACTGCAAAAGCCTTTTCCTGATAATGCACAGTTAATGGAAAGAAATCCTGATCTGGATTGGCTTTCTTATTTCCAACAGCTGTACATAATACTGTAGTCCCGCCATAAGTGGCCATCACTGCACCATCTGCCTGACGCGCTATTTTACCTGTTTCCAGAATAAGAGGACGTCCCCCCCATTCAATTTCCTTACGATAATATTTAAACATTTTTTATCCTATGAAGTTATACGCAAGAAAATTTTTTAACCATCATTACATTCAATGCTGTAAATAACAGCGTTTCGGACGGCATGGAGCATTTATATTTTGTTATTTTCACACCATGTGGCCTGAAACGCTGTAAAGACTGGATTTCAAAAAACTTTCCTGTTTTGATTATAATATACTCAATATTCTTAATTTATAAAATAAAGACTGGTTTAATAGATAAACCAGTCTTTATTTTTTAACGACGCAAACCTAAACGCTTGATCAGGTTTTCATAACGGCTTTTATTAACCCGACTGATGTAAGCCAGCAAACGACGACGTTGACCAACCAATTTCAATAACCCACGCCGGGAATGAAAATCCTTGGCGTGTTCTTTCATATGTTCAGTTAAATTATTAATTCTTTCTGTTAACAAAGCAATCTGAACCTCAGGAGACCCTGTATCATTTTCTTTGGTTTGGTATTCTTTAATTAGCTGGGTACGACGATCCGGTGTAATCGACATCGTATATCCTTTCATCAATTTAAATATTAAAAATACGAACAGGACGCAGCCATTTATTGTTTAAATGGCACAATCCTATAAAATGCTCCTTTTTCATTGCACGAACAATGCCATCATATGAATTCACATCCAGTGCAAAACGATTCCGTATCTCGGTCAGATCAATAGATTTGCCAAAATTCAGGGATTCAGCCTCCTCTTCAGTCATAGCTAGAGCCGGGATGTCGTCCAGCGCAGTTTGAACGGGAAGAAGCATATCTAAAGAAACAATTCCTTTTTTGCCATTTTCAACGAGTTTGTCCAGTAAAAAAGCATTTGCAATATCAAATGGACCCACGCGAAGGCGGCGTAATTCAGAAACATAACCAACTGTATTACAGGCAACCGCCAAATCCCTGGCTAAAGAACGCATATAAACGCCTTTACCAGAAACAACTTCAAACTTTGCACGATCTTTATCAATCCGTTCTATCATTCGAAAAGAATCAATACGTGCCAACCGTTCTTTTAGTTGAGGTTTTTCCCCTTGACGTGCTAAGTCATAAGAACGTCTACCTTGCACCTTTACCGCTGAGTAAATAGGAGGTACCTGATATATTTCTCCTTGAAAGGACTGTAAAGCCTTATTGATTTGTTCATCACCCGGTCTGAACTCTGAATGGTCAAGAACCTCACCTTCAGCATCATCCGTTGTACGAGATTCTCCAAAAGTAAGTTCAAAATGATAAACTTTTGTCTTATCCATAATGTAAGGGATTGTTTTGGTTGCCTGGCCAAAAGCGATGGGTAACAACCCTGTCGCCAATGGATCCAAGGTACCACTATGCCCTACCTTACAGGCATTAAAAGCATATTTCACCCTATTTACAACGTAAGCAGATGTCACATTTAATGGTTTATCAACAAGAAGCCATCCATCCAACTTCTGTTTACGTTTTGTATGCATCAATCAATCAAAAATCCTAATTCTCTGAAAAGTAACTTTTATATTACCAATACTTCTCTTTTTTACATAGTTACTTTTTACAAAAAAAACCATATTATATAAAAAATTAAAATGATAATAAATTCACCTACATTTCATATAAGTATATAATGTTTTATATATTTACCTTTTTAGTATAATTTTATGAAATAAAATTATTCAACATTATTCAGACAAAGCATGAGCGATATAAATTCAGATCAGCAGCCTCAGTGGAAACTAGAGCAGCAAGAAAATCATTATGTTATTTCCTTAAGTGGGCAATGGTTAGCAAAAAACAATAACATTCCCCGATTTTCTCCAAAAAATCTAGAAAGGATCCCTGCTCATCAAACGCTTTATTTTGATGCTAGAAATCTTAAAAACTGGGATAGTGGATTGATTGTCTTTCTTTGGGATATCAAATGTCAGGCCACCAAACATTCCATAAAATTCTCTGACAAGGATCTGCCTGCTTCCGCACAAGAACTTCTTTCCCTCTTGCATGAAAGCAAAGATGAGGCACCTGTTAAACATTCATCTCCCTTTCGTCCCTTATATATGATTGGTGAATGGACTATCAACGGACTGACCAATCTTGGCATAACTGTCCAGATGCTTAAGGAAGTTATTATTGGTATTTTAAAATCCCTCACCGGCCGTTCTTACATGCGAATTGTGGATTTGATTTCTGATGTCCAGAACGCTGGTCCGTCTGCCCTCTTAATCATCAGTGTTGTTAATTTTCTAGTCGGGGCAATTCTTGGTTTTGTCGGTGCAGTACAATTACGCAGGTTTGCAGCTGACGCTTATGTGGCAAATTTGGTCAGCATTGCAACTGTTCGGGAAATGGCTGCCGTCATGAGTGCTATTGTTATTTCAGGCCGAACAGGTGGGGCCTATGCAGCCCGTATTTCAACAATGCAGGGCAATGAGGAAATCGATGCGTTAAAAGTCATGGGTGTTTCCATTATGGAATATCTTATTCTTCCATCAATGCTCTCACTTGTAATCACCATGCCGATTTTATATCTTTATGGCTGTTTTATGGGAATTCTTGGCGGATTGATTGTTTCCATTTTCATGTTAAAAGTTTCAATCATAGGATTTTTACAACAAAGTTTCGGAGCGGTTGCTTTCAACCAATTTGTGTTTGGTGGTCTCAAAACCATTTCATTTGCAATATTTATAGGGGTAAGCAGCTGTTACATCGGGTTAAAATCAGGACGAAGTGCGGTTGATGTCGGCTTGGCTGCAACCAAAGCTGTGGTTACTGGCATTGTAGGGGTGATCGCTATTGATGCCATATTTGCCGTTATTGCTGATATGATTGGAATATAAATAATGAGTAACCAATCCAGCAATATACTTCTATCCGTTAAAAATCTCACCATTGGTTACGGTACAAAGGTTATCCAGAAAAACATTAATTTTGACGTTAAGCAAGGCAGTATTTTTGCCCTAATGGGTGGTAGTGGATGTGGAAAAAGTACACTTCTTAAATCCATGATAGGGCTTTTAGAACCAATAGCGGGTGATTATCTTGTCAAGAATGAAAATTACTGGAAAGTTTCGAGAAAACATCGCATAAAAATCGCGCATAATTTTGGTATTTTGTTTCAAAATGCTGCTCTATGGAGCTCTATGACAGTAGGTGAAAATGTTGCGCTTCCATTGCAACTTTTTACCAACCTTTCTCCAGAAATGATTCACCGATTGGTAGAATTAAAACTGGGGCTGGTTGGAATGGAATATGCCATTAACCTGTATCCCTCTGAATTAAGCGGAGGAATGAGAAAACGGTGTGGCTTGGCTAGAGCTCTTGCCCTTGATCCAGAAATCCTATTTTTTGATGAACCCTCAGCCGGACTTGATCCCATCACTTCTAAGAGACTTGATGATTTAATTCTCACCTTACGAAATGGATTGGGAACCACAATCATCATAGTCAGTCACGAATTATCAAGTTTATTTACAATTGCAGATGATGGTATATTCCTTGACGCGGAATCAAAGACACCTCTTGCCCATGGTTCACCACAAGAAATGCACGATCATCCATCCTGTCAATTGGTTTACGATTTTATGCATAGACAACGTTATGAAAATGCAGAAGAGAAAGAAAAACAAAGATGACCATTAATAAACAAACCACAATCGGGGCTTTTGTATTAGGAGGAATAATTCTTGCTCTTTGTGCTGTTATTTTTTTCAGTAATTTTAATCTTTTTTCAAAAAAAGAGCATGCCATAATCGTTTTTCCAAGCTCAATATCAGGATTATCCATTGGAGCGCCTGTTACGTTCAGAGGAGTACAGGTAGGAACCGTTGATTCCATTAATCTCCAATTCGATCAAGGCAGTCACAAAGCCTATATCCCTGTAGTAATCAATATTGATCCCAGAAAAATCCGCATAGGATATAAATATAATAATTTTAAAAAACTATTGGAAAAAATGATAGAAAATGGACTTTGTGCAGAAATTAGTACAGAAAGTTTTGTTACCGGTACGTCCAATATTTTCCTTGATTTTGATTTACAGAATGCCCCTCACTTTCATCCTGTGATTGCAAAAAATCTTACAGAAATACCTTCCCGTCCCTCTACGTTTCAAAAAATCAAATCCGAATTAATGAATCTACAACTTGAACAACTTTCCAGAAACCTAAATAACACTGCGCAAAAAATAGGACAACTTGCCGAAACTTTAAACAAGCAAACCCCTGATCTTATTAATAGCGTCAAGAAAACATCAGATAGTACAAATATTCTGGTGACTCATATCAACAAAAACATAGATGGTTTATTGAAGAACTTTAATAAATTGCTTGTTGATGGAGATGTCCAACTTCGTTCACGCGGAAAAGAGCTTCACATTCTATTAAACAATTCAAACAAAGCCGTGTCATCAGCATCAGAAATGATTGATAATGTGAAAACGCTTACCTCATCCCGTTCACCTTCACGAAACAATCTTGAAATTATCCTAAAGAACCTTGCTGATGCTTCCACTTCACTTCGAGGATTTTCGCGGGAAATAGAACGTAATCCTAAATTATTACTGATTGGTCGAAAACAATGAATAAATTCATCGCTTTATCCTCATTAAGTACCTTATTTATTCTCGGGGGATGCAGTGCTCCCCCTCTTAAATATTACACTTTCAATGAAAATATTATAAATCAGTCGACAAACAAAATTACACAATATTCTGAAATCTCCCCCACTATTATCATTACACCGATCACAATACCGGATTACCTTGACACAACCGATATTGTTACCCGAGAAAACAGCAGTCTTCATCATAGTGTCAACGGAAGAATGAGTAGCGTTTTATCCGTTGCCATAACCGATTATGTTACACATTTGCTATCCGTAAAAAATCCAACTCTATTCATAACCAATCAAAGACAGGTTGGTATGCCAACAAGTCAGATCCTGATCAATATCAGCCACTTGGATGTACAAAATCTGGGGAATCAAAATGGCTCAGCAATCTTGGAAGCTGATTGGTCCATTATTCCCAGAAATGAACATCTACCCATCAACAAACAAAAAGGAACCTTTTTTGCATCGGGTTCCATTGCTTCTGACAGTGATGTAATCAAAATAGAAGAGGCTCTATTAATCCAACTGGTTAATCAAATCAATAAAAATCCTTTGTACTAACTTGATTATTGATTTTCTTTTTCAAGGTCTCTCAAAACTTCCGGACTATTCAGCACTGCATCAATCTTAGCTGCATAGTCCAAAGTTGTATCAGGCTGAAATCTCAAATCAGGTAAAAATTTAAGTCTAATTTTTTGTGACAGCTGGTTTCTCAAATAAGGTGCAACTCGTTTTAACGCAGGTAAAAAATCCCCTACATCACTTTTCCCTAAGTGAGAAATATATACAATTGCATGACGCAAATCAGGCGTCATGCGCACTTCCGTTACTGTAAATTTCTGTCCCTGAAGTTCAGGCACACGAAATTCGATCCGGATAAATAAATCTGCCAAAATATGCCTGATTTCTTCAGCAACGCGCAATTGCCGTTGAGAAGGGCCTTTTTTTGAATCCTTTTTCAAAAAATCCTTCCCAGTTACTATAAATTTATCCATCAAGCCTGTACTGTTTCAATTTCATAACATTCAACAACGTCTCCCTCTCGCAAGTCATTGTATCCTGCAAAAGAAAGTCCACATTCATAATCATGTGCCACTTCTTTGACATCATCCTTGAAACGTTTAAGCTGGCTTAAATTACCCTGATGAATAACAACATTGTCACGCAACAACCGAACACCGCAACCTCGACGAACCACACCCTGTGTTACGTAACATCCTGCAACCTTACCAGTTTTACTGATGGTAAAGACTTTACGAATTTCTGCATAACCCAAGAATTTCTCACGCTGTTTTGGTGCAATACGTCCTTTAATAATCTGTTCAATATCATCAACCACCTGATAAATAATTGAATAATAATGAATATCAACACCTTCATGCTGTGCAAGTTCTCTAGCCTGCGTTGTTGCCCTTACATTAAAGGCGATAATGATAGCCTGTGATGCTTTGGCAAGTTGAACATCACTTTCCGTAATCTGACCAACTGTTGCGGATAAAACGCGAACTTTAATTTCCTCATGTTCAAGTTTCTGAACTGTTGCCTGAATAGCCTCAGCAGATCCCTGAACATCAGCCTTGATTAAGACAGCAATTTCTTTTTGCTCATTTGCTTGAATACGCGCAAGCATCTGATCCAAGGTTCCACGTGCAGCCATTCTAACCGCTGCCTGTTTTTCACGAGCCTTACGTTGCCTAAATTCAGAAATTTCACGAGCTTTACTTTCACTATCCACAACAACAAAAGGCTCACCAGCACGAGGTACACCCGTTAAACCCAAAAGCTCTACGGGTGTGGAAGGTCCAGCTTTTTTCATATTCTTGCTTTTATCATCCAGCATCGCACGAACACGACCCCATTCAGAACCAGCGACAATAACATCTCCTTTATTCAAAGTTCCTTTCTGAACCAATAAAGTCGCAACAGGTCCACGTCCCTTGTCCAAACGACTTTCAATAACAGCACCCTCTGCCACTCTATTCGGGTTTGCTTTTAATTCCAACAATTCAGCCAGCAAAATGATTGCTTCTTCCAGTTTGTCCAAGCCGATATGTTTTTTAGCCGAAACTTCAACATCCTGAGTATCACCGCCCATTTTCTCAACGACGATTTCATGATTCAAAAGCTCCTGTCTTACACGGTCAGGATTGGCCCCAGGCAAATCACATTTATTAATGGCAACAATAATTGGAACATTTGCAGCTTTAGCATGTTTAATTGCCTCAATTGTCTGAGGCATGACCCCATCATCCGCAGCAACAACAAGAACAACGATATCCGTCACTGACGCTCCCCTGGAACGCATCGCCGTGAATGCCTCATGACCAGGCGTATCTAAAAAGGTGATTTTAGCACCTGACTGCATTCTAACCTGATAGGCGCCAATATGCTGGGTAATCCCACCAGCCTCCTTATGCGCAATATCCGTTGTCCGCAGAGCATCCAGCAAAGAGGTTTTACCATGATCAACATGTCCCATCACCGCTACAACAGGTGGACGGGGCAATTTATCCTCATCCTTATCCTCTACACCTTCAATACCAAGTTCAACATCACTATCGGCAACCCTATGCACACGATGACCAAATTCCTCAATAATCAATTCGGCCGTGTCTGCATCCAATGACTGATTAACTGTTGCCATCACACCCATTTTCATCAGGGCTTTAATAACGACTCCTTGGCGTGCCGCCATACGATTGGCAAGTTCTTGTACGGTAATTGTTTCTGGAAGAGTGACATCACGAACAACCTTTACCTGATCCGTACGTAATTTCTCCAACTCTGCTTGACGGCGTTCACGTTCTCTTTGACGACGTACCGAAGCCAACGAACGAACTTTATTATCATCCTCGCCCTCAATCGCTGCCTGAATATCTATTTTACCAGAACGTCGACCATCCCCCTTGCCTCGACTACTGCTTTTACGATTTACACCGCTTCCACGACGGGATGAACCACGACGACCTTCCCCTTCATCAGAATCCATATCATCCTGAACATTAATCCTGCGTGAAGATTCAACAGATTTCTTATTTATTTTTCCGTCTTTTTCAGATGTTTTGACATTGAGAACAGATTCACTTGAATTTTTTACTGAGGTTTTACCAGAAACGGATTCTCCATTCTTAACAGACTCACTCACCACAGGTTTTTCAGGCAAAATAGCTCTTTTTGCCAAAGGTTCCACAGGAACAGGCTCTGGTGCCAAGGTAATTTCACCAGGAATAGGAACCTTGGAAACCTTGACCCGACGTAATGGAGGTTCAGATGCAGTTTTCGTTTTTTTAGATTTTATAGTTTTTTTAGATTCTTCTATCTCAGATACAGCAATTTTTTCCTGCTCAACAGTTTCTTTGCCTTCTTCCTGCGCAGCCTTTTCAGCCTCTGCCTGTGCCTTGGCTAGAACTTTCTCTTCTTCCTGTTTTTTACGTAATCTCTCCGCTTCTGAAAGAATAGATATTTTTTCCTGTTCTTGACGTTCAAGATTTTTACGCTGCTGTTCAAGCTTTTGTTCTTCCAGAACACGCTGTCTGATGGCTAATTCTGCAGCTGTCAAGGAGCGTTTACTCGAACCAGCAGATGCTTTTTTTGCCGCAGGTTTACGGACACTATTAACCTGTTTTTCCTTACTGCCAGGCGCACTACGCTTTTTACGCACTTCAACCTGGACAACCTTGCTGCGTCCATGGCTAAAACTTTGCCTAATAGATCCGGCATCGACAGTCTGCCCCACGTCCCTTTTTACTGATGAACGTAAAGATAAACGTTTTTTACCCTGTCCTTGTTCTTGATCGTTGCCTTCGCTCATATACCTGCCTGTTCTTAAATCCATTTTCGATGGGTTGACTTATTCCATCGATTTATACCCTAATTTATTATTCCTGATAACCGTTTATTATCAAAAAGAATTTGTTTTACAAACGGCCCCCTGTAAATTGCTGCATGAACTATATATTCTCGACCAAAAATCATTCCCAATTCTTTTGCCGTAAAAACTGCCATGACAGGTAAAAGACCCGTTCCTGATAATATACGCTTTTTTTCTTCTTCACTACCATCTATAGCCTGTATAATCAATCCAGCAATATTCTGAGAAATCTTTTCTCTTACTTTTACAAAACCGTACGTAATCTGTCCAGCACGTCTTGCAAAACCAAATGTATCCTTAATTTTATTCCGCAAACCATCCCTAATTATTGACACCAAATTTTCCGGAACCGTAACCTGACATTGCATTGCACGTGAGAACGAACGCATTTCTATCGCCTTATGTATGATATTTTTATCGGCTTTCAACCACATCCCTCTTCCAGGAAGCCGTTCTGTCAAATCTGGAACAATATATCCATCTGGCGACAAAACAAAACGAATTAAATTTTCAGGATCATCTCTTTCCCTTGTAACCACACAAAAACGTTGACGATTCGCCAAGCTATCAGGCCTTTTATTCATTAGCGTAAACTATTCAAAATTAAAAGAAAATAATAAATCAAAATGATTAGGCCTCTCATGAAGCCTAATCATTTAAATATCATTATCAAATTTTATTCTTTATTTTGACTTTCCTCGCTTCCCTCTTCTTCAAACCAATGTTCTCTGGCCTGCATAATAATTGCATTGGCTGTTTCTTCATCAATTGCATCTGCACCAAGAATCTCGATCAATTCATCACTGGCAAGGTCAGCTAAATCATCAAGCGTTTTCACCCCTTTTTCACCCAATAAGATCAACATTTGTGGTGTAAAGCAATCAAGTTCCACAAGCTCATCCGAAACCCCAAGAGCCTGCCTTTTCTCATCCAGAGAACGATGTTGTTTTTCCAAACATTCTTCTGCCCTCTGGACAAGCTCTTGCGCGATATTTGCATCAAAACCTTCAATTTCAGCCAATTCCTGAGGATCGGCGAAAGCAAGCTCCTCAATAGTATGAAAACCTTCTGTAACCAACAGGCCGGCAATCACATCATCAACATCCAGCTCTTCGGCAAAAATAGCGGATCTGCGACGGAATTCTTCTTGTCTACGATCTGATTCTTCTGTTTCGGTCAGAATATCAATGTCCCATCGTGTCAATTGACTGGCCAAACGAACATTTTGTCCACGACGTCCAATAGCTAAACTCAATTGATCATCTGGAACCACAACCTCCACACGCCCAGCTTCCTCATCCATGACAACTTTTGTAACTTCCGCTGGTGCCAAGGCATTCACGACAAAGGTGGCCGCCTGACCGCTCCAAGGAATGATATCAATTTTTTCCCCTTGCAATTCCTGTACTACAGCTTGTACGCGGGATCCCCTAACCCCAACACAAGCACCAACAGGATCAATGGTACTGTCTTTTGAAATAACAGCCATTTTCGCTCGGGAACCCGGGTCTCTGGCGACTGCCTTAATCTCGATAATACCATCATAGATTTCAGGCACTTCCTGTGCAAACAATTTCGCCAAAAATGCGGGGTGCGTCCTAGATAAAAAGATCTGTGGACCACGTGGCTCCTTACGGACATCACAAATATAGGCTCTTACACGCTCTGAATTCCGAAAGTTTTCTCTTGGAATCAATTCATCACGCCTTAACAAAGCTTCGACACTACCAATTTCCACCAACAGATTACCATATTCAGTTCGTTTCACTGTTCCATTCACAATTTCACCAATACGATCCTTGAAATCCTCATATTGACGATTCCGTTCACATTCACGAACACGTTGCACGATAACCTGCTTTGCAGTCTGTGCAGCGATACGGCCAAAATCTATGGGTGGCAATGGATCAATAAGATATTCACCAACCTTAATATCAGGCTGTATCTTGAGCGCAATTTTATATGGAATTTGTGAAGCCTCATTTTCAACTTCCTCCACGACTTCTGTCCATCGGGAAAGGCGCACCTCTCCCGTCTTACGATCAATTATCGCACGAATGTCTTTTTCATGACCATATTTAGCGCGTCCAGCCTTTTGAATGGCCTGTTCCATCGCTTCGAGAATCTCTTCCCGGCTAATGGCTTTTTCACGAGCAACAGCATCAGCAACCAATAACAATTCAGGACGAGCAACAGACGTATCCATTTTAACCTCACAATCTATTGTACCGGATTAAACCGGTTTTGATTTTATTTTCACTTATGCTTTATTCGGTTTCCGACCCAGATAAAACATTGACCATATGACTGCATGCATCAATTAAAGAATCAGTCAGCACCAATTTAGCCTTGCGTATTTCTGACAAAGGTAATTCAACTTCAGAACCTGTATCTAAACGCATACGCGCATTCTGTTCATCCGCTCCCAAGGCAATCCCGGAAAAGCGTCTTCTGCCTTCAATTGGAATCATCATTTCCACTTTGGCAAGATGACCCGCAAAACGGTTCCAATCTTTTACACGCACCAAGGGACGATCGATTCCGGCGGAGGAAACCTCCAATGTCCAGGCACCTTCCATAGGATCATGAACATCCATTACAGCACTTACAGCATGACTGATCTGTTCACAATCCTCAACATTAATCAGACTACCATCAGCCCGATCCACCATAATCTGTAAGGTCAAAGCTTGTTTGCCCAACAAAGCCACTCTAACCAACTCATATCCCATATCAATCAAAATAGGTTCAACCAAAGCGATAACACGTTGTTCAATACGTAAATCAGAAATATTTTCTACGGATTCCAAAATAAAAAAGGCGGCCGACTAAGGCCACCCCCCACATCAAACGGAAGACAATTTTGTATTAATTTAACAATCTTATAAATGCTTTACAAGTAACAAATCCAAATATTTATAATTCCATGATAATGACACGTTATGTTTGGACATATTACAAATGAAAAGTGACCTGTTTAACAAATAAACAGGTCACTTACACTTTAAAACGGATTTTAAGACTTAGGCCATTAGTCTGAGAACATAAGGTAAAATGCCACCATTACGATAATATTCTACCTCTTCTTGTGTATCAACACGACAGATTACAGGAATATCCTGATGTGAACCATCATTGCGAGTTATTCTCATAATCATTTTTTGACGCGGTTTTAAAGTTTCTATACCCAAAATATCGATTTTTTCATCACCCTTCAATCCCAACGTTTTACGTGTTGTACCCTCTTCAAATAAGAGTGGCAATACACCCATTCCAACAAGATTAGAACGATGAATACGTTCAAAACTTTCAGCAATAACGGCTTTTACACCCAACAACGTCGTACCTTTTGCCGCCCAGTCACGGGAGGAACCCATTCCGTATTCTTTACCGCCAAAAACAACCAATGGTGTATTTTCTTTTTGGTATTCCATGGCAACATCATAGATTGCCCCTTCCTTACCATCAGGATAATGCTTACTATATCCACCTTCAACTCCTGGAACCATTTCATTACGAATACGGATATTGGCAAAAGTGCCACGCATCATGACTTCATGATTACCACGACGTGAACCATACGAGTTAAAGTCCTCCACCCTGACTCCATGTTCAGTCAAATATCTGCCGGCAGGGGAATCTTTACGAATGGAACCAGCTGGAGATATATGATCTGTTGTAACATTATCCCCTAATAACGCCAATATTCTTGCCCCTTTAATATCATGACGGGCTTCAGGATGCTGCTTCATTCCTTCAAAATAGGGAGGATTACGAACATAGGTTGATTTTGAATCCCAATCATAAGTCTGAGATCCAGTTGCCACAGCCAATCTCTGCCATTCAACCGTACCTTTACTGATATTATCATATCCCTTACGGAATTCTTCACGCGTAATCGCTGCTGCCATTACCTCTTTGATTTCCTCTGTTGAAGGCCAAATATCATGTAGATAAATTTCCTTACCATCCTTGGAAACACCAATAGGATCCTTTGTAATATCCTTACGCAAGGTTCCCAATAAAGCATAAGCGACTACCAACGGTGGACTTGCCAGATAGTTTGCGCGAACGTTTGGAGAAATACGTCCCTCAAAGTTACGGTTTCCCGAAAGAACTGCTGTTGCCACCAAATTGTTATTTTCGATAGTGTCAACAATTTCTGGTGCCAGGGGACCAGAATTTCCGATACAGGTTGTACAACCATATCCAACAATATTGAATCCAAGCGCATCAAGAGATGGAATTAACCCGGCCTTTTCTAAATATTCAGTAACAACTTTTGAACCAGGTGCAAGAGACGTTTTAACCCAAGGCTTCCGCTTCAATCCCAAAGCATGTGCTTTTTTTGCCAATAAACCAGCAGCAATCATCACTTCCGTATTAGAGGTATTGGTGCATGAAGTAATTGCCGCAATTACAACTGAACCATGTTCGAGTTTGAAATCTTTACCGGCAACGGCACAAGCGACATCTTGATCTTTACCTTCAACATGGAATCCTGAAGACAGCTCTTTGACGAATGCAGAGGTTGCATCGCTGAGGCTGATACGATCTTGTGGACGACGAGGACCTGAAATAGAGGGAACAACATTACCAATATCCAGTTCCAAAGTATCAGTAAATTCTGGTTCTTCCGCATTCGCTTCACGGAACATACCCTGTGCTTTAAGGTAAGCTTCCACCAACTTAATCTGATGATCGTCACGACCGGTTAATTTGAGGTAATCCAAAGCTTGCTGGTCAACCGGGAAGAACCCACATGTTGCGCCATATTCAGGTGCCATATTTGCAATTGTAGCCCGTGTATAAAGTGGTAAATGATCCAAAGCCGGACCATAAAATTCAACAAACTTGCCAACAACACCCTTCTTACGTAACATCTGTGTAATCGTCAGAACAAGATCTGTTGCAGTTACACCTTTTGCCAATTTTCCTGTTAACCGGAAGCCGATAACATCCGGTATTAACATTGTAATCGGTTGCCCCAACATGGCTGCTTCAGCTTCGATACCTCCAACACCCCAGCCAAGGACACCCAATCCGTTGACCATTGTTGTATGGGAATCTGTTCCAAAAAGAGTATCTGGATAGGCATAAGTTTTTCCATCTTCATCACGAAGCCAAACAACCTTGGCAATATGTTCCAAATTAACTTGATGACAAATTCCAGTATCAGGTGGAACAACGGAAAACCCTTTGAATGCTTCTTGTCCCCAACGAAGAAAAGCATACCGCTCAGCGTTTCGTTCAAATTCAAGTGTTATATTTTCTTTCAGTGCCGCATCAGATCCAAATTTATCGACCATTACAGAATGATCAATCACCAGATTTACCGGAATTAATGGATTAACCTTTTGCGGATCACCTTTTAACTGGGTCATTCCTTCACGCATAGCAGCCAAATCGACAACAGCTGGAACCCCTGTAAAATCCTGCATCAAAATACGGGAAGGACGAAAAGGCACTTCGGACTGGCTATGATGATTCTTTTGCCATCCTATAATTGCCTTGGCATTGTCTACCGTAAAAGATTGACCATTTTCAAAGCGTAAAACATTTTCCAGCAATACTTTTAAGGTATTTGGTAAACGACGAAAATTACCCAATTTTTTCTCTGCTTCAACCAGTGAAAAATAATGATAGGTTTTTCCATCGACTTCCAACGTTTTACATGTTTTTAAATTATCCTGACCAATCAGTTTCATAATGATATCCTTAAATTATGTCGTTAGATAATCGTGTATAAACAACATTTTATATTTGTTATCTCGCCAATTACACTATACTTATTATATCTTGAATATCATAAAAGCAATTATTCATGGGCTTTTACAATTTCACTAAACAGTGTACTTTTGTAACTTAAAATCATTTTTGAAACCCTTTTCATGACCGTATCTATTGTCAATCTAACCACATTTCGAAATGAAAAACTGGTCCTGAACAATATCAATTTTTCTCTATCTGCAGGGGAAAGTCTCTGTATCCATGGTCCAAATGGCGTTGGCAAAAGTACGTTATTAAGAATTCTCGCAGGGTTCAGAAAACCAGATTCAGGTAATGTTTTATGGAACTCCAGAAACATCTTTGAACATCATGAAACTTATGAAAATTATCTTCAAACTATTGCCTGGTTGGGTCATTCAAACGCCTTAAAACCGATTATGACTGTGAGAGAGAACCTGCAATTATATTCAAAATTTTACAAAACCAATCTTCACGATTGTTTGAAAAAATTTAATTTATACCATTTAATTGATACTCCCGTTCGATTATTATCCGCTGGTCAAAAACGTCGCACAGCCCTGGCTCGCATTTTGCTTAAACCTGCAACAATTTGGTTGCTAGATGAACCAACCGTTGGATTGGATAGAGAAAACATGATCAATCTTGCTGAAATATTTGCCTCTTTTCAAAAAAACGGTGGCATGATTTTAGTCAGTACACATACAGATCTTCCATTGATCAACACAAAATCTCTTAATCTTTCACTTCCTTCCTTACATTAAGATATCTTTCCCATGCCTTTCATTCTTCTTTTACAACGAGAAATATTGCTTTCTTTCCGGCATGCCAGTGATACCGTTGGAACAATCCTGTTTTTTATTTTGACAGCGACTCTTTTCCCGCTTGCGCTTGGACCAGAACCTCAAAAACTTCAGCAAATAGCCCCCGCCATTTTGTGGGTTTGCGCCCTGTTGGCCGCTTTGTTGCCTATGGAACGCATATACCAGCAAGATTATGAGGATGGGTCCCTAGATCAATTTTTTTTGCTTGGAATATCTCCCTCTACCTTGGCTTTCACCAAAATGACAGGTCACTGGTTATGTACAGGAATCCCTCTTCTCTGCGCCAGTATCCCCTTAACAATTTTATATAACTTACCCATATCAATCCTGCCCATTTTTATTATCAGCCTTTCACTTGGAACCGCCTGTCAATCTCTTGTCGGGGGAATGACAAATTCTATTGCCCTTGGAGCCAAGAAAAACTCTTTTTTGCTCCCTTTATTAACTTTTCCCTTGTTAACCCCCGTCCTTATTTTTGGCACCATGCTTATTGATGCAAAATTAAATAATCTCGCATTCCTACCCAATCTTCAATTACTCGGGGCATGTTTTGCTATTGCTTTACCTTTTTGCCCACTTGCTGCTGGGGCAGGTTTACGATTGGCAATAGAATGAACAAAATCAGGGATTAACAGCCTCAAAAGGAATTTCACCTGTACTTTCCTCCCCCTTCCAATTCCAAACATGCCATTGCAAGATATATTGCCCCGCCTTTAACGGATATGATGTTTTAACTTCCCTGTGATTTAATGCAGTTGTTGCGGGAATCAAATCAGGTTGTCCAGATTGATTTATCAATAACAAACGACTGCGGAAAGGATCAAATTCATGGTCATAAATCAAATGAATTTCTTGATTCCCAGCCTTAATTTTCTGATGTGGCTGAGGATTGGAAAACTTTAAACCGATTGCATTAGCTGTACCAGTCGATAATAACAAGACAGTGCAGCAAGCCATAAAAATTAATTTATTTTGTTTTTTACTCATTTTGAAAGTCCTTATTAAATTTATTCTTTCAAATCTTTCAAAAAAAACTATAGCCCTATAAAATGGTTAAAACCAGTCCTTACAATAATGACTGCGATCACTTACCTAATTAACCTCAACTGGAAAGATAAATGATCTTTCATCTGCGCTCTTTGGCTGTAACCATAATTGCTGGAATTAGTCTAAATATCCTGTTTACCTATAAAACTGTCGCCCAATATAAACGATGCTGGCTGGAAAATGGTGTTGTTACTATCAACTGCGCCCCTGCTGATGGTTATTTTTTCATAAATAAACAAAATATATATAAAAAATGTCCAATAGTTGCAGGTATTTTAAAAAAATCCTGCAATATAGAAGATGGTTATGGGTTATTTTATAAAAATTATCATTGGTATCAATGTCCCGTACAACAAGGTAAAAAATTGGATCATTGCACTTTGGCTTCCGGATACCAGATTGTTAAACTGCATCAAACTTTTTTAAAAGACTAACAATCTTTCAACGTTTTGAACATTCAAAAGTCAAATATGACGGCTGTTATCTCTTCTTACTGCTTATATAAACTCTAAAAATGATAACTGTATGGCTTATATTAAGATACCATACAGTTTGATACCCTATTTCCTGTTAAAGGGGATACCGTTCTCAGGATAAGCGGTTTTCCAGGAAGGAGACTGAGGCATAGATACAGGATGATCTCTTAACTCTTTTAGCAAATAATCTATTGCCGTTTCCAATTGTCTATCATGCCCATGCTGTAATTCATCTGGAGTATTCTCAATTTCAATATCTGGATCGACCCCGTGATTTTCAATAATCCATTCTGATTGTAATCCATACAAGCTTTCTTCTGGAATAGTAATATATCCTCCATCCCTTAGCGGCCAAAAACCGCGAATACCACGTACGCCACCCCAGGTTCGCTTGCCAATCAGTTTACCCAAACCATATTTACGAAAATAATAAGGAAAGATATCACCATCAGATGCAGAATACTGGTTGATTAACGTGACCTTAGGTCCAACAATCAACTGTTCAGGCAAGGAATGAGCCATTTTTTCACGGTTTGTGGTCATTCCCACCAAAATTCTCCTTAAACGCTCAAGAAGAATTTCATCGATAAAACCGCCACCGTTCCAGCGATCATCAATAATAACGGCCTGTCTATCCAGCTGGGCATAAAACTGACGGATAAACTGCTGCAATCCAAGCTCTTCCATATCTGAAAGATAGATATAGGCTATTTTCCCACCTGATAAACGATCAACCAGTCTACGATTATGTTCAATCCAGTCTTTCTCTCTTAATGACAGTTCACTTTTAATCGTATTGACTGTTACATTTTTCACGGCTTTTGTTTGCCGATCCTCAAAAGAGAGTTGGACAGGATTTTCGAGCCCGACAAAAAACCGGTAAGGGTTGGTATCACTCTTTACCTCTTGACCATTTACCCTTAACAGATAATCACCTGCATGAATATTAAATCCGGGTTCGGATAAAGGACTGCGATAGGCTTTGCGACTATTATCCCCGGAATATATTTTTGCCAAATAATAACGCTGCTTCTGTGCATCATAGGCAAAGTCAACCCCCAATAAGGCTGTGGGAACTGTTTTTATCAAATTCTGTTGATCTCCACCTCCAACATATGTATGTGAATTGCCGATTTCTCCAACCATCTGACCAATAAGATAATTGATATCCGACCTTGATCCAGCCAATGGCAATAATTTGGCATAACGATCATGAATTTCATGCCAGTTCTGTCCATTCATTTGGGGATTAACGAAAAGATCACGCTGTAGACGCCAGGCATTATCAAACATTTCCCGCCACTCTTCAGACGGAATGACAAAACTTGTTAAGGATTCAAGCTTTAATGATTTATCTTCCGTATGTTTTTCCTTGGCATCACTAATAACCCACTGGTTATTCTTGTTATATAAAAATTTCTGACCGTCATACGAAAGACTATAATTCTGAATACCCTGTTCAATTATAGTATCTTTCCTCTGTTTAACGTCATAAACATGCAACGCAGGTTTTTCACCCGGAAATTCACTAGAAATCGTTTGTGGAGGACTCATCAAGTAATAAACCTTATCCCCTGCAATCTGCATATCTGTAATCATGCCACCTTCAATTGGTAGGGGAACAATTCGATCTTCCAATCCTTTTTCATCGATCTGAATTGAAGAAATCGTTTTTCCATCCTTCTCTCTTATAACCCTATCTTTATCTGTAATTCCCTCATCAGAACGAGGGGCGAATAAGGATGGGGTTGCAACCTGTAGGGTTGCCACATATATTCCCGCGCTTTTAACCGTCAGGGCGTTCATTTCGTTGTCAGCAAAAACAGTATTTTCATGACGATTGGAAACAAAATATAAATATTTTCCATCAGCAGAAAATAGTGGCAAATAATCATTATTGTTTCCGGATGTTAGCTGAACAAACTTATTCGTAGCAAAGTTATAAGCCCAAATTGCCCGTTGCTGATTGGATTGAGTTAAACTATAAACCAACCAATGACTGTCAGGAGAAAAACTAAAATCATGTATTTCCGCATGAATATCGGTGGCAATTTTTTTTACGGATTTACCCTCAAAATCAACTGTCCATAAATTATGGTTGCCATCTGAAAAGGCAAGCTGTTTTCCATCGGGAGAAAAACGCGGAGCATAATAATAACCTGACTTGAAATGGGTTAAAAGCCGTTCGGCCCCTCCCAGAGATGGACGAACAGCAATATTCTGTTCACCATCACTATCTGTTGTATAGGCGATCCATTTCCCATCCGGTGACCAGACGGGATGATCTGCATCTACATTACTTGCATTAATCAAATTTCGGATAGCTCCATTTTCAACAGGAACGGTGAATATATTTCCCCTTGCGGCAAAAGCGGCCCGTTTTCCATTTGGAGCAATCGAGAAATCAGGTTGTTGGGCAGAATCAGTTTTACGTACATCATCAGTCAAAGACACATGACGACGCATGATTTTTATACCATCATCCGGTACAATAACATGGATTTCATGCAGGTGCTCCGATGGAAGATCAAGCACGTATAAATGACCGCCCTGTTGAAAGACAATGCCTTGATCACCCAATGACGGAAAATCAATATCATAATCGGTAAAATGCGTTACCTGGCGTTTTTTTCCTGTCGTTTTGTCATAAACCCATAAATTAACGCGTCGATTTGCATCCCTGTCAGATAAAAAATAAATTTTGTCCTGATACCACATCGGAATGGTATCTGTGCCTTTCCAATGAGTTATTTGTTCCAGTTTTTTTGTATCAAAATCATAAATATAAATATCCTGTGCCAGACCACCATCATAACGTTTCCAGGTTCGAAAATCACGATAGATACGGGTATAAGCAATTTTTTTTCCATCACAATCATAACTTAAAAATCCAGAACGATCCAGGGGAAGCGTTTTTGGCAGACCACCTTTTATGGATACGGAAAAAGGCAAACTCATCCAGCTGTTCCACGCATTGCGACGAGATAAAAATACGATTGATTTCGAATCCGGTGTCCAGGTGACAACCATATTATCAGGCCCCCAACGTTCCGGTGCAGAAGCAACAATGTCAGAATGATAGGTTAATCGTTTGACCTCTCCACCCGCAGCGGGCATGAGATAGACGTCTCTATTGCCTTGATAGCTTCCTGTAAAAGCTAGCCATTGACCATCCGGTGAAAATCTCGGCATCAAATCCTCACCCTGTTCGGAAGTCAACCGAACGGCCGTTCCACCTGATTTTGAAACCTGCCAAAGATTACCCCGTGCCGAAAAAACAATTTTATTCCCATGTAAAGTTGGATAACGCATGAGAACTTGATTGTTTAAAGTTTGACTTTCCTGGGCAAGAGCTGGAAAAAAAGTTCCTGCACAACCGATCATTCCGACATGAAACAATATCGTATTTACTAATAACCTATTCCATCTGTTCATGCCAAATCCACGCACTTTATTATCTCCATCTGTTCATGCCCTTTTCAGCCATTAAAATCTTCAATCGCAAAATTGCTTGTCAGGCCGAATCATTTTTTTGTAATAAGTTAAAAACTTATCGCTAAAATCACAACAAGGAAACCTAAAAATGTCAGACGCACTTCCCGATCGCCTTTCTGCCGATCCACAAAGCCCATACTATAATGAAGAGCTTTTAAACCGTGGAGTTGGTATTCGCTTTAAAGGAGTGGAAAAAGATAATGTTATTGAATATTGTCTGAGCGAACAATGGGTCAAGGTATCCATCGGCAATACATTGACACGCAGTGGCAAGCCCATGAGCATGAAACTCAACGGTCCTGTTGAAGCATACCTCAAAGAGGAAAAATAATATTAAAAATTAAAGTAACGTAAATTTAAATATCATTCATACGTTACTTTATATCGACAGCAATCTAAAAAGAATCCATTAAAAACCGAATGACAAGCCCCATACAGGTTTGAAACAGGGCGGGATCATAGCGTGGCCCTTCATCCCTTAAAAAAGCGTGCTGGGCATTGAATTCATGCCATTCGTACTGAACCTCTGCTTTTTCCAGGGCTTCACGAATCAATTGCCGACCCGCAAAAGGGATATGGGGATCCTGTTTTCCCCATGTAAATATAACCTTTCCCTTGATATCCTTAAATCGTTTCAAGGTATCATCCCTTTGCCCCTTACCAAGGGTGGCATCATGCACATTGGTGGCATAAAAACAGACAGCTGCTGATATTTCAGGGTTCAGGGCGGCTCTTAACGCTAAATGCCCTCCTAGACATACCCCCATTGATCCAATCTTGCTATTAGAATAAGGATAGGTTTTTAACCATTCAATAACTGACTTCGTATCGGAATCATAAGCGGAAACAGGTTTTTCAAATTTCAAATAGTTACCCCGATCCGTCCCTTCCTTATCATATTCCAAGGCAACACCTGGATTTTCATATTCATGATAGACTTCTGGAACAATAACAATATAACCCTGCCCTGCTATATAAGATGCCAAACGACGAATTGGCTGAGTTACCTGATAAATTTCGGAGTAAAATATGATCGCTGCATATTTTCCCTCTTTGACAGGTCGGAAAATATGACAACGCATCAAGCCTGTTGGTGTGTTAAGATCCTCTGTCTCATTCGAATAAATAATCACCCATTCATCCTTTTGTTATCATTATTTAAAATATTTTGCGGTTATTAATATCTTATTATTTTCATCAAGCAATTTTAGGTATTTTCCACCAATGGAAACTGATTTAACCAATTTTAACTTGTCAAAGAAAAATTCATCCTGCGCATTAACCTGGGGATCCAAACAGGTATTTTGCTGACGTTCAATTTTACTGATTGTAATTTGGTTTCCATTGTTTTGAAAAAATCCAAGAAATTTATTACATAAACCACTTCCATTAATTCGATGTGTATAAGGATTAAAACTTAAATATGTGAATTTCTGATCATTTTGATAGGATTTAATAAATGTTTTTTGATGACTTAAATGTTCAACACGCCATATTGATTCATCAAAAGGGGCTTTACTTTTTGAATCTTGGGCAAAAGCTGAATTTATTCCTGCCCCCAATAACCCCATACCTAAAATCATTACAATAATTTTTTTCATTTAAATTTATCCTTCTATTGAGCTTTCCCATTCAAGTAAATCTACCTAATCATACGAATAAGTTGAAGTAAACAAAATGAATGCGAAATAATCAATGAAAACAAGATCTCATCATATAAACCGTTGCAATTCCGAGAATGGTCAACCCTATTGAACAAATAAGATGCGTAAACACTATAATTCCTGCCCACATAAAACGCCCTTCTTGCATGGAAAGAACAACTTCTGCAGAAAAAGATGAAAAGGTTGATAAACCACCCAAAAAACCCGTAATAATGAAGAGGCGCCATGGTAGCAGGACTGGAATTACCACAAAAATTGCCACGGCAATACCAATAAAATAACCAGCAAGACAATTGGCAGCCAAAGTTCCAAGGGGCAAATAAGGAAAAAAAGCATTCAAGGCAATCCCCAACCACCAGCGCAACAGACAGCCCAAGGCCCCACCTATACTGACCATCATAATTGAATTGATCATTCATTTACCTTGTTCATACAATTTATTGAATCAATCCTATAAATAAATCATTCAAAATATTAATAATAATTTGATAATCATAAATAAAACCATTCATCAAATTGATATAATTTAATTTTTTATTATCATGTTATTACTTATTTCAATTAACTGATCATAAAAATCATGAATGTTAACAATATCTTTTATATTAGTTTCAAAGATATTTCTTTCCACTTTTTTTCCCTGTATATTTGAATAGGCCTCAACAAATACCTTTAGATGACCATCCCATGATAATCTAAGCATAAATTGACCGACAAATCTGTTTACTGATATTCTCCTTTGATCCGCCTCTTCAACCTGAAGATCCTGTAAAAAAAATAACTTGTCATTATTTGGCAAAGTCTTACACAACCTTCTTAAATTCACCCAATCACTATCATTTAAAAATTCTCTCTCTTTAAAATCTTTTGAAAGATAAGGGGTATCGAATGTATTGCGAATTTCCACTTTAGAAGCATTATAATCCTTAACAAGCCTATTAAATAAATCTGGCAATTCTTTCAAGTTAGACTGATATGCCATGATTATAAATTGTATTCTAATTGGATGAACAGATGTCAGGACCGCTTTTTTCAACTTCTCCATATTTTCCAAAAAAACATATTGTTTGGCACCTTTTCTCAATTGTTCATAAATTACAGAATCAAAGGATTCAAGAGAAATATTGATATGATCTATCCCGGAATTAACAAGCCAATTAAAAAACTGATCTGACATTCTCTTGGCCAGATTAGTTGTAAAAAAAATTTTATTTCTATAAATTTCAGGAACTTTCTCTATATAATCCTTTAATTTGGGATGAAGAGTAGGTTCATGCAGACATGAAAACCAAAATTCACTGTTCCGAATATAAGGCAAAAAACGTAAAGCTGACTCTATAACCTCTTCACTCATAAAATATGTTTTATTTGTCGAGGTATAATCATACAAACAGAATGGGCAGCGTAAGTTACAATTATTAACAATATCCATTGCCATATGTACAAATGGTTGAAATTCCAATCTAATATTTGATGCAAAAGGTATTTTATAATTTGAATTTTTTACTCGAATAACAACATTTTCATGCTCTTTCACACTGAGTACACGTGGGAATTTCATATAGAATGCATAATAACAGCTCCCATCTCCAATTTCTTTAATCGTTTCATAATGCAATTTATCAGCTACAGAAGAGACCAGTATTTCATTTGTCTTCTGCAAAATTGCTTCACAAATCAAACGCTGATTAGGAAAATCCTGATTGCATACCCAACCATATGCATATGAATCACTCAATTCATCTACAAATCCTATAAAAGGCTCATGAACTGTAAATAAGGATTTTAATTTCTTTAATAGTTTTTTAGAAATATTATACATTATGCAGATTCATAAAAATGAAGGCTGGCTTTATATAATACATATTCGAAAAAATTACGATAAATAAAATATATTTGTACAGAAATAAAATTGGTGAGCCATAAAAAACAATAAATTATTTATAAAATTTCATGAACAGTTATGTATGATCTTCAGCTTGATTGATCAATCCTGTACAAAACCAGTAATAATTTCATAATGTTTATATTTATAATATGCAATATTTATGATTGAAATTCAATAAAAGAACCGCTATTAAAAACCCGTAATTAATTTATTGATAAATAATTACATATTTTAGTACTTATTTTAATATATTATTGGATTTATAATGAAAAAACTGTTTTTTTTACTAGCAACCACGGGATTACTAGCCGGATGTGCGGGTGGTAAATCACCAGTGGGACTAGCTTTAATCAGTAATGTAAAAGGCCCTATTTCAGCAACTGATCACACTGTCACCTCAAAAAAAGGTGCAAGTTGTGCCCACAATCTACTAGGTATTGTTGCAAGCGGAGATGCATCAATTGATTCTGCCAAAAAGAAGGCAGGCATAACAAAAGTTTCTTCTGTTGATTATAAAACCACAGGTATTTTCCCTTTTTATGGAAAAACCTGTGTCAATGTAAAAGGGGAATAACTTCCTTTATATAAATAATTAACTTTTTTGGAAGTTGTTTATAAATTATTAATATAAACAATTTCTAAAAAGTGTTTTTTTCGCTTTATAAATAAGAAACAACACTTTGCGATTGCTTTTGACTTACTGATAATCATGCGATTTAATCATTATCTCCGAGTGTGACAGCGATAAATATGGACTGGCCATCTCTTAAAATTCTCAATAAAACAGTTTTGTCTGTTTTTAGAGATGAACTAATCAACCGGTTCGCCATTTCCGGTTTATCAACATCTTGATTATTAACGGATACAATGACATCACCGTTCTGCAATCCGGCATGATCAGCTGGGGAATCGTTTTTAATCGAGGTAACAATTACCCCCTTGATTTTTTCATCAATACCAGCCTGTTGCCTTATTTCAGGGGTTAATAATGATAAGGAGACACCCAAACTGCCAGGAGCAGGAGCTGGTGTTTTTTTACTCTTGGTATCCTCGTTTAGATTACCTACCTGAACCTTTACAACTTTCCGCGTGCCATTTCGCAAAATATTCAGATCAATCATTGTATTTGGAGTAATAGCCGCAACCTGGTTGGCAAGATCCCTCGGATTTTCAACCTTTTTATCATTCAAAGAAAGAATGACGTCCCCAACCTTCAGTTGGGCCTTTTCAGCAGGACTATTGTTTGCAACAGATGCAATCAAAACCCCTTTTGGTGGAATACCATGCTCAGAGGGAGGCAATTTTAACATTTTCACCATTGAAGGTGTGATCATCTGGCCCATAACCCCTAAATAACCACGGGTAACATGTCCTGTCTTTTCCAATTGAGTAACGACATTTTTCACCGTATTTGATGGAATGGCAAACCCGATACCGATTGATCCTCCTGATGGAGATAAAATTGCTGTATTAACACCGATAACCTTACCATCTTGAGAAAAAAGAGGCCCTCCCGAATTTCCACGATTGATTGGAGCATCAACTTGGATAAAGGAATCGTAAGGAGTATCACCGATATCCCTTCCCCGGGCAGATACAATCCCTGCGGTAACGGTACCCCCCAAACCATATGGATCTCCAACTGCAATTACCCATTCACCAGGTTCAATACCATTTGAATCTCCAAGCTGGATAAATGGCAAAGGTTTTTCAGACTGGATTTTTAACAACGCCAAATCTGTTTTTGAATCCCTTCCAATAATTTTTGCCTGATATTTCGCACCAGTCTCCAGGGCAATCGTTATTTTCTTCGCCCCTTTAACAACATGATTATTGGTTACGATATAACCATCAGGCGAAATGATAAATCCTGATCCACGTGCCTCAGCCACCTGCTTGGGCATTTGTTGTGGAAACATGGGAAAGGGAAAAGGAAACGGAAACGGATTCATATTATCATCGCCATTGGGAAATCCATTTCCCATCATTGAATCATCATTGTCTCCGACAACAACCCGTGAAGTAATGGATACAACGGCAGGTTTGACCTGTTTGACCAAATTTACAAAATTAGGCAGATTTTGCGTTGAGGTTACCGGCTTGATCGCATCAGAATGATCTTTTAACAAATCTGTTGCCTGGGCTGAATTATAACCTGTGACTGCACTGCCCAGCACTAAAGAAGCCAATAAACCCTGTTTAATTTTTTTTCCACAAACATGATTTATAAGCTCTAGAACCGTTTGCTTTTTTTTAGAAAATTTATCCATAAAATTCCTCGTAATTTCTTTATTTTTACATAAAATTAATTATTTAAGAAATAATATGATGATCAATTATGGCAAAAATTAAAAATTTTTTACCGTAAATTCATAAAAAAATTTCTTAATAATTTTTGACAGGCATGCTCCCGAACACCTCCAATTATTTCGGGATGATACATCGTTTGCTGGTGTGAAAATATACGCGCCCCGTGCTCTATTCCCCCACCTTTTGAATCATATGCTCCAAATACAATTCTTGCGATCCGAGCATGCATTGCAGCAGCGGCACACATAGGACAGGGTTCTAATGTAACGACCAGACTATATCCCATAAGCCGTTTACTCTTGACTTTTAGACAAGCTTTTTTCAAAACGATCATTTCGGCATGCGCCAAAGGATTTTGATGCGCCTCTACCTGATTAAAAGCCTGCGCAACAATCTTGTTTTCCGGTGATAAAACAAGCGCTCCAACCGGAATCTCTCCCCGCTGATATGCTTTCCTCGCAAGATGCAGAGCCTGATCCATTCTCCAGTAAGATTGTTTAGGATACAATGATATCATACCTTAAAATTAATACATGTTATAATTCTATAGTAAATTTTGAATATAGAATATGTCATCTAAATCACCAATTCTTTCAATTAGAAGAACTATTTTCATCTTTAGTTAAAAGATACTTTGACAAAAATATCTTTTTCTTATTAAAAACGTCTATCCAATATATTCCCCTTAATATTCACCGTCTCCATGATTCTTGTATGACAAATTCTTCTTTACCCTTGATTGGCATCACGCTGGATAGTAGTACAATTCCCTTTACAGATAATCACAACATTTGTTCCTATATTCTGGACAGAAACTTAAAAACAAGTGTTCTTGAGGCAGGTGGAATTCCGTTGGGTATTTTTCCAGTCAATCAAAAGAATTTATCAATGATTCTTGACAAAATGGATGGGCTTGTCCTTTATAAAAATAAATTTTCCGACTCTTCAAAAAATCATGATCCCTTTGAACAAAATCTTCTTCAATATGCTTGGGAAAAAAACATTCCCATTCTGGCCATTGCAGGTGGGGCCTGTCACATGACCTTTTTTCTCCAAGGGGAATTATATAAAAATATTCAAACGGAATTGCCTGAAAGCCTTCCCCATATTCAAATAAATTCTCCCTATCAAGGAAGTCACTGCATTCAACTTCAGCCAAAAAGCTGTTTATATTCTTTAACCAAGCGAACAAAATGGATGGTAAATTCTTTTCATCAATCTGGAATAAAATCTGCAGGAAAAGGGATCCCAAGTGCCCTTGCCGAAGATAACACTATCGAAGCAATTGAAGATCCTTCAAGGGTTTTTTTTGTTGGTGTACAATGGCATCCTGAATTTGCTGTTGATTATACTGATCGCAAATTATTTTCAGCACTAATTGCCAAGGCCAGAACCTATGCCCAAAACAGATCCTGATTCTCCCAATCTCTCATTTTCAAAAGGAGAACGCATTGCCAAATGGCTTGCACGTGCAGGTGTGGCATCCAGAAGAGATGCTGAGAAACTGGTTTCGGAAGGTAAAGTCTTTATTAACCAACAGCAAATCACCCAACCCGCCACCTTTGTCTCGAATAATGACAATGTCTATGTTAATGGAAAACTCATTGCTTATCCAGAACATTCTCGTTTGTGGCGGTATCACAAACCTGTTGGCCTGATAACCACCCACAAAGACCCAGAGGGACGACCCACTGTTTTCGATGCACTCCCGCCTAACATGCCACGTGTTATCAGTGTAGGTAGATTGGATTTAAATAGTGAAGGCCTTCTACTACTCACCAACGATGGCTCCCTGGCAAGGCAGCTGGAACTTCCCTCCAATCACTGGGTGCGTCGGTATCGGGTCCGGGTATTTGGTCATATCGTACAAGCAAAACTGGATCAGCTAAAAGATGGCATTACAGTTGAAGGAATACACTATTCCCCAATCATTGCCAAAATCGATTCACAAAAAGGAATGAATGCTTGGCTTACAGTTTCATTACAGGAAGGTCGTAACCGGGAAATCAGACGAGTTATGCAACATTTTGATTTACAAGTTAATCGTCTAATCCGAATTGCCTATGGACCTTTCCAGCTGGGTTCATTACCAAAAAATAGTCTTGATGAGGTTTCAGGAAAAGTCATTAGAGAGCAAACGGGTAAACACATACCTTTATCCAGAAATAAATAGATACATGCGAATTATTGCCGGTAAATATAAGGGTACACATTTGTACCCCCCTGCTGGTCTGGAAACCCGTCCAACGGCCGATCGTGTAAGACAAACATTATTTGACATGCTTATACATGCAGAATGGGGAGGACAATATTTTTTGCAGGACAGCCTTGTTCTCGATGCTTTTGCCGGAACGGGTGCCTTGGGTATTGAAGCTTTGTCCAGGGGGGCAAGAAAAGGGTTTTTTTGTGAAAAAAATAAATCAACTCGTCAGGTTTTAGAAAAAAACTTGACCCGTTGTCATTGCCATTTGAATAGTGTAATTTACAGTGATTATCAGGCCCTGCCAATAACTGAACACCCCTGCAACCTGGTTTTCTTGGATCCCCCATATCGAAAAAACCTTATACCTTATACACTCCAGACGCTAGAAAATAAAAATTGGCTTTCCACCCGATCCATTATCATTACAGAAATTGCACAAGATGAAAATCTTATGCTAAATGATAATTATCATATGTTAGCTGAACGAAATTTCAAAAATACATGCCTAAAATTTTGGGTAAAAAGAAAATAACCAAGGGTATATTTCAGTTTTATAACCCTATAAAAATAAATAAACCCCTGTAAGGATTTGGATAATTACTGTGCCTAACCAGAATAAAATTGGAAAAAACACGACTTCAAAATTTCAATCTTCATTCAGTAAAAGGCTGATACAGGCAAGCGGCTGGATTCTATGGATATTTGCCTTGTTACTTATGCTGGCATTGATCAGTTACAATCCTTATGACCCTTCATTCAATACCTCGTCAAACCAGCCTCCCAGCAACTTGCTCGGTTATATTGGATCCCATTTGTCAGATATTTTAATTCAATGGGTTGGAATAGCCAGTTTTTTCCCGGTGCTCGTTTTTATTGCATGGGGTTGGCGCATCATACGATTTCAATATTTAAAAGGAATAATTATCCGTTTTATAGCCATGATTATTGCCATACCAGTCATGGCTGCGCTAATTGTGGCAACCATCCTGCTATTTTCAGGCAACAAAGTTCCTACGCTTGTTATTCCACCTGGGTTGGGGGGATCAATTGGTTACGTGATCGCGAGAACATCTTTGATAGCGGCTCAGGATACACTTGGCATTATGGGAAAAATCTTGATCTGGGTTTTAAGCGCCATATTTTGTTTGCTGTTAATCCCTCTAACAATGGGATTGTCAAAACAGGAATGGAAAAAAATCATAGGTTTTTTCAAAAAGATCTTTCAATTTTTCTATTATACTTTACTCAGGAAATCTAAACCTGCCGAACCAGAAACTGATCATTATATCAATAATTCTTATAATGTTCCTCCACGAACCTACAATCATTCGCCTTTTAAATCCAATCCAGATATCCTGAAGGAAGAACAAACCTATACCCCTCCTGCGTATCAGGATTCTGTCAGGGAAACAACCCATGCCATTCAACCTTATGCAAAAAAACAGAAACCCTCTTCACTGGCACCAGACAACACACCTATTTTCAACCCGGAGGACGATCAGGAAGATGCCCAGAATAATTATCGGCCGGCATCGCAGTCCTTGATAACAAAGCAAGAAACAACAGTATCCACCACAGTTAATAAAAACGAACAACCTCTGAGAGAATTAACAAAACCCACCGAATCAATAGAATATGGAGATACCCGGCAACCTGACAAACCTTATGAAAAAAGGGAAACTACGCCCATAAAAAATAAAGGTATTTTTTCCCTGCTCCATAAACCTCTTAAGGAACACTTTGTATCTTCCAATAATGCATCTGAATCTCACCCTCCCTCATTTGAAGAACAATCAGGAAACAGTTGGTCTTTTCCTTCCCTTTCCCTGTTAAAACCCAATTTAAATCACGAAAGCAATAAACCTACACCTGAAATGCTTCATGCCAATGCTCGCATGCTGGAAACCATTTTGGATGATTACGGGGTAAAAGGTACTATAGGTAATATTCTACATGGCCCAGTAGTAACTTTATATGAATTGGAACCGGCTCCAGGTATCCGGTCTGCTCGTGTCATTGGCCTGTCCGATGATATCGCCCGCTCTCTTTCCGTTATATCAGTGCGCATTGCCACCGTTCCAGGCAGAAATATTATCGGAATTGAGGTTCCCAATAATATTCGTGAAATTGTATATTTTTCCGAACTACTTAATACAGAAAACTGGTACAGAAATTCTGCACGTTTATGTCTGGCTTTGGGGAAAAACATTTTTGGTGAGCCAATTTATGCAAATCTTGCAAAAATGCCACATCTATTAATTGCTGGAACAACCGGTTCAGGGAAATCAGTGGGCGTTAATGCCATGATTCTATCCTTATTATATCGCCTATCTCCTGATGAATGCCGTTTGATCCTAATTGATCCAAAAATGCTAGAGCTTTCTGTATATGAAGGTATTCCCCATCTTTTGACCCCTGTTGTTACCGATCCGCACAAAGCCTTGTCTGCCTTGAAATGGGCGGTAAGGGAGATGGAAAGACGTTATCGTCTTATGTCCCAGCTTGGAGTCAGGAATATTGATGGTTATAACCAGCGCATAACCAATGCAAAAAATCAAAGCAAGGTCATGACAAGACGCATACAAACAGGCTTTGATCCTGAAACTGGTAAACCAACATTTGAGGAACAGCAAATTCCCCTTGAACATTTTCCCTATATCGTTATCGTCATTGATGAAATGGCTGATCTCATGATGGTGGCCGGCAAAGATATCGAAGCTGCCGTTCAACGTCTTGCACAAATGGCTCGAGCTGCCGGAATACATGTTATCATGGCAACACAGCGTCCTTCCGTTGATGTAATTACCGGGACCATTAAGGCGAATTTCCCCACTCGTATTTCTTTTCAGGTAATCAGCAAATTTGATAGCCGAACTATTCTTGGTGAACAAGGAGCCGAACAATTATTGGGACAGGGAGACATGTTATTCATGCAGGCGGGTGGACGTATTGAACGCATTCATGGTCCCTTTGTTTCTGATGAAGAGGTTGAACGGGTTGTTCAGCATTTACGCACACAGGGTGAGCCGATTTATGTTGAAGATGTTACCGTTGACCCTGTGGAAGATAATAATGGACGTTCAGGCGGTAATAATGATGAATTATATAACCAGGCAATCAATCTTGTTTTAAGGGAGGGAAAGGCTTCCACCTCATTTATTCAACGTCATTTATCCATCGGGTATAATCGAGCAGCCAAAATTATTGAACAAATGGAAAAAGAACGGATTGTCAGTCCTGCCAACCATGTTGGTAAACGTGAAATCCTTATTAAAAGATCAGAATAAGGGGAAGATTCTTTACCTTGCTTCCTTTTAGAATTCTTTATCAAGATAACTATTATATTATCATTGACAAACCTGCTGGAATGCCTGTGTATTCGAGCGATAAAAATGACTCCATTCCCTCTGTCGAAAATTTTTTTCCCCTGTTATCAAGACGAAAAGAAGGGCCGTGGCTAGTACACCGTTTAGACCAGGATACAGCAGGATGTTTATTAATAGCCCTACGCAAGCAAGCCCTAATCAAGGCCCAAGCCTGTTTTGCGCAACATAAAGTAAATAAAGTCTATTGGGCCATTGTTCAGGGTAGACCGAAAAAATATTCCGGTATCATTACATCCCCCCTTTTAAAAATAACACAAAAGGGCCAATGGAAAATGATACAAGATAATAAGGGTCAGAATGCACTGACAAAATGGAAATTTTTGAAAGGCGATAATACTTGCAGTTTAATTGAACTTAATTTACAAACGGGTAGAACCCATCAGGCCAGAGCCCATTGTTCCATTATGGGACATCCAATTATCGGTGATACAATATATGGTGCCAAGAAATATTCATCCATTCCATTATCATTATTGAGTCGAACCCTAACGCTTCAATTGGAAACAGCCATTTCTGCTACGGCTCAGCCACCACAACATATGCTACATTACATAAATAAATTCAGCATATATAAAAAGTCTTAACCTTCAAGATCAAGACCTTTATATTTAAATTCTATGTCGAGAAAATTTTTTTAATGACATTATCAACACTTTTATGCCAATCCGGTAGCCGTATGGCAAAAGTTTTATAAAGCTTGTCCGTATTCAACCTTGAATCCTGTGGTCTTTTTGCAGGAGTTGGCCAATCTTCAGTTTTTATAGAAGTAATGGAAGGCATTTTTTGCCCATAACGCTCTGCCTGTCTCAATGCATATACAGCCAAATCATACCAGGTCGCATCACCCGTTCCAACAGCATGATAAATACCGCTCCAATTATCCTGCCATTTTTGACCGACAATCCGATCTGCTATTTTCATAATCGCCCAAGCCAAATCATCAGAACAAGTTGGATTTCCCTTCTGATCCCCTACAACACGAAGCGCTGGATTTTTGGCTCCCGCATTAATGATAGTACGAACAAAATTTTTTCCGTGTTCCGAATAAACCCAAGCTGTCCTCAATATAATTACATGAGGATGAGCCTGTAAAATAGCCTTCTCTCCTGCAACCTTACTTGCCCCATATACTGTTTCGGGAGAAATTGGATCCGTTTCAACATAGGGAGTCCCCTTTTCACCAGAAAATACATAATCTGTTGAAATATGAATCATGGGAATATTATATCCTGCACATAATTCAGCAAAATAGGCAGGCCCATCGCTATTGACCAAATAGGCTTCATCTCGATGATCCTCTGCCGCGTCAACAGCCGTCCATGCTGCGGTATTTACAACAAGGTCAGGTCTATCTTGCTCAAAAACTCCACAAATCGTATTATGTTGTGTAAAATCAAACTGTGGACGGCCGATGAACTTTAAGCGTTTATCATGCAAATTCCGTAAAGATTCTGTCAATTGTCCATTTTTCCCGCCAATTACTAGAATTGTCACCAGTTTATCCTTTTATGAATATGAAAACCAATTCTTTGCTGCTGAAAATGATGGATTTTGCATATCTTTTTCTGATAAAATCGCATCATTTACAGCGATTGGCCATTTAATGCCAATTTCTTTACAATTCCATAAAACAGCACGCTCACTGACTTTATTATATAAATTTGTACATTTATATTGTACCATAACGTTTTCTGTTAACGTACAAAAACCATGTAAAAATCCTGGTGGTATCCACAATTGAGACCAATTGTCAGCTGATAATTCCGCAGCAACCCATTTCCCATATGTCGGAGAACCCGTTCGCGCATCAATAGCCACATCCCAAATCGAACCTTGCGTACATCTTACCAACTTCCCTTGTTCATAAGGGCCCAACTGACAATGCAAACCCCTCACAACACCTTTCTGAACAGAAAGGCTTTGATTATCCTGCACAAAAGGCAAATCAATCCCGACTTCTTTTAATCGCTGCGCATTATAGGTTTCTGAAAAAAATCCACGATTATCCCGAAAGCGAGGAGGTGTTATCAATAATACTTCTGAAATGGCTAATTTTTCTATTTTCATGACAAATATTTCTTACTTTTAATAATTAATTACTTTTGATTAAAACCTTCGTTTGCAACATCCATCAACATTCTCCCAAGGTCTGTTTTATTCAATTTTTTTGCAATTGCACGTAATTGCTCCGCATTAATAAATCCTCTATGATAGGCCACCTCAGCAGGAGATCCCACCAAAATCCCTTGTCTTGCCTGAATCATTTGCACAAAATTTCCCGCCTGCATCAAACTGGCGGGAATACCGGCATCCAACCAAGCACAACCCCGACCCAGACGCTCTACATGTAAATTGTCATTTTCAAAATAAATTTTATTTAAATCCGTGATTTCATATTCACCACGTGCTGATGGTTTTATTTTTTTTGCATATTCTGTAACCCTTGAATCATAAAAATACAGTCCTGTAACAGCCCAGTTTGAAGGAGGATCTTTCGGTTTCTCTACAATCTGGGTTACCTTGCCATTTTCATCAAATGTCACAACACCATACCGTTCAGGATCACTAACCTGATAACTGAATATCGTTGCACCGGATTTTCGTTGAACCGCCTTTTGCAACAGCTGACTTAAATGTGAAGCAAAGATCAAGTTATCCCCCAGCACCAGGGCACAAGGGGAAGCATCCAACCACTCTTCAGCTAAAACAAAAGCTTGTGCAATACCTTCAGGTTTGGGTTGAACACAATAGTCAAATTTCATTCCAATATCAGAACCGTTTCCCAATAATCTTTTGATTTGCGGTATATCATGAGGGGTAGAGATAATCATGATTTCCCGAATACCCGCCAGCATTAATGTTGTCAGCGGATAATAAATCATGGGTTTGTCATATATAGGCAATAATTGTTTACTGGAAACAGCTGTCAAAGGATATAACCTTGTACCTGATCCACCAGCCAGTAATATACCCTTTATTGATTTTTCATGCTGATTTGTCATTGTTTTATTCCCAACCGTTGTCCAGCATAATGTTTTTGACGAATATTTTTCCACCAATCCTCATGATTCAAATACCATTGAATCGTTTTACGAATTCCTTCTTCAAAATTGTGTTTTGCTTTCCATTTTAATTCGGTTTGTGCATGGACTGGATTTATTTCATATCTAAAATCATGACCTGGACGATCCGTCACAAAATGAATCAACCGCTCATATTTTCCCTGAGGATCAGGCTTCAGCTCATCAAGAATATGACAAATCGTTTGCACAACCTCCAGATTAGTTCTGGGTTGTTGGGCACCAATTGCATAAGTTTCTCCCGGAATTCCAAGCTCTATAGCTTTTACAAGCGCTTCAGCATGATCCTCAACATACAGCCAGTCTCTTATATTGTCTCCCTTACCATAAACTGGTAGAGCCTTGCCTTCCAAGGCATTGATAATCATTAACGGGATTAACTTTTCTGGAAAATGCCAAATGCCATAATTATTTGTTGTGTTTGTCACAAAAGTTGGAAGTCCATATGTATGAAACCAAGCCCTAACCAGATGATCTGAAGCTGCTTTTGAAGCAGAATAAGGACTGCGTGGATCATAAGGGGTTTGTTCTGTAAATGGGGGATCATCAGACTGTAAAGCACCAAAAACTTCATCTGTTGAAATATGATGGAAACGGAATTTTCTTTGTCTATCTACTGACATTGCTCTCCAATATTCATAAGCAGCCTGTAATAAACAATATGTTCCATGAATATTGGTCCGAATAAACACTTCAGGCCCATCAATCGAACGATCTACATGAGATTCTGCAGCCAGGTGCATTACTGCATCAGGTTTGAATTGATTAAATATTTTTTTTAATGAAATAAAATCAGTAATATCAGTTTTGCAAAAAGAATACCGGCTATTTCCAGCTATTTCTGCCACATTTTCAAAAGAAGCCGAATACGTTAGGATATCGATATTAACCACTTCATGCTGCGTATTTTTTATAAGATGTCGAATCACAGCTGAACCAATAAAACCACATCCTCCAGTGACTAAAATCAACATTATTAATGTACCTTAAATAATTTTTTTGTATTTTATATTATAAATTTATTGAATATCTTCAAAATATCTTAAAAATTTATAATAATTAAATCAAACCAATTTGCAATTTATGATATAAATACCCATATTTTTTGACTATATAAAGTATATCATTGCTTATGTCTAACAATAATTTTAGTTTCATAGACCATCCTGATGCTATTGGTGATACGACACGTTTCTGGTTTATTCGTCATGCAATTGTTAATGAAAAGGATCGTTCTTACCTTTATGGTACTAAAGATGTTCCAATCTGTCCTGCACATTTAAAAAAACAACAAACATACTATCAGTTTCTGGCCAATAAATTACCCAAGACACAACTTTGGTTCATTACTAGCCTGTCCCGTACAAGAGATACGGCCTTACAAATTCAAAAGGCGGGTTATGGATCTGAGAATTTACAAATCGAAAATGCTTTTCTGGAACAGAATCTTGGAGCCTGGCAGGGTCTATCACATGTTACAGTTGAAAAACACCGAAAATTTTCTGCGCATCCTTTTTGGCCCTTCTCAGCCGAAGAAACTCCACCCAAAGGTGAAAACATGAATGATGTCCATCAAAGAGTCAGTTGCAAAATGGAGGAATTTAGCAGAATATACACAAATAAAGATATTATTGTCATATCTCATGGCGGGGCTATTCGGGCTGCCCTTGCCTATGCTTCAAAAATCCCGGTTAATTCAGCATTATCCTTTGCCATTTATAACCTTTCCATTACTCTGATAGAAAAAACACGTGAACATTGGCATATTATTACGGTAAATGATATGATTTAGCCTTTTATTTTTCTAAAAAAAATTACTATATATTTTAACTTAAAAAAAATTGCTAAGGCATTATCTCTTTAATGCCCTGAAAAACTGAAAATAACAAAATCTGTTTACTTGAAACTATGGAATAAAGAGTGCCAAAGAATAAAATCCCTTCCTACAGAGGCAGTTTAAGGCGGTCAGGATATAACGTATTAAAATTATTAAGCGGAAAGATCATCAATGTTCCTCTTGGTTTAGCCCAAATTTATTTAACAACCCGACTCATTGGCGATAAAGGATACGGTTTTCTGGTTCTTATATACGCTTTTGGCCAGCTTGTGGGCGATGTGGCAGAATTTCAATCATGGCAGACTGTCTTGCATTACGGTCTTAAACCCTATCAAAATAAAGATCTTCCCCTTTTTCAACGAGTGTTGCGATTTTCTTTTTTACTTGATGCATGCAGTGCTACCTTTGCCTTGGTCGTCAGTGTTCTGATTGCCATAAATTTCAGCAATATTTTGGGGTGGCCACCTGAATGGCATTATCTGGGTATCATTTTCAGTTTTTCTGTTTTATTTACGACAAGTGCAACAGCCAATGGCGTTTTATTATTATTGAACCGTTATGATTTACTGGCCATTCAAGGGACAACAACAACAACAGTTCGGTTCTTGGGCATCGCTTTTCTTACCCTTATTCATGGTGGTATGTTGGGAGCAGTTATTGTCTGGACTTTTGCCACTTTCATGAATTTCATTACTATTTTGGTCACCGCTTTGTACCAACTTTACAAGCAAGGTTTTTTAAAAGGATTTTTCAATCGTATTAATGATGGGCTTACCAAAGATTTACCCGGGATATGGAAATTTGCCTGGAATACCAATATAAACATGACTTTTTCCCTTGTTTCCGCCCATATAACCGCTCAAATTATTGGAAGTATGCTTGGTACTGTTCAAAATGCACGCTATTCGATTGCCAATAAAATTTCAGAAGCGATTGCAAAACCTGTCATTATGCTACAATCTACATTATATCCGGAAATGACCCGCTCATGGCAGGGCAGCAAACCATCGCACCTTTATAAAATGGCCTTGCAAATCACTCTTTTAACCGGCGGTATCATTTCCGTTATTTTTCTCATTCTACCTTATATTGCACCATATATCATTTCATTATTACTTCATAAATCCACCACACCTGAAACCCTTCATTTACTATATTGGTTGGCTGGTGCAAAAGCAGTTATCCTATGGGGGATTTCCTTGGAACCCATTTTAATCACAACAGGAAATACCAAAGGGGCATCCATTTCTCGTGGAATAAACAGTTTCATTTATATACCAATGTTGATTATTTTTATTCAAAAATGGGGGATACAGGGGATTGGACCAGCCACCCTAATTTCATCTGTATTACTGGTTATTTCCCAAATCCTTTTTGTTATAAAATATAAAAAGAAAACTATAACACAATAATAAATCCTGCATTATTATGAATAATATTCTTATTAAATATTATAATATTGTTTAATGCTCATTAATTTTTTTATTATTTAAATAACCAAAATTCAAAAACATGAATTTTAAACTCATAATATGGGGCTTTTAACTTAAAAATGCATATTTCTCAAAATTATATTTGATAAATAAAAATTTCTGTATCAAGAAAATGGTGGGCGCACAAGGGTTCGAACCTTGGGCCCGCTGATTAAGAGTCAGCTGCTCTACCAACTGAGCTATGCGCCCCACACAGAACTTTTATCAAGAAGCGATCAAAAATACAAGATGAATTCAGTAATTAGACTGAACTTTCCTTATAAAATTTAAAAATTAAATTCTCCGCTTTTCCCACCCTTTTTAGAAACAAGATGAATGTTATGCATGACCATTCTTTTATCTACCGCTTTAAGCATATCATAAACGGTTAACAATCCTACAGAAACCCCTGTCAACGCTTCCATTTCAACTCCTGTTTTGCCCTCTGTATCAACAGTAACCCGCATATGCACAATATGTTTGCTTTCTTCCAATTCAAATTCCACTTTTAGATGATTTAGCGATAATGGATGACATAAAGGGATCAAATTTGAAGTCTGTTTGCTGCCCTGTATGGCGGCAATTCTTGCTATACCTAGTATGTCACCCTTATGACTGTTTCCTTTTTTCAAAAGTTCAAAAGCTTCCTGAGACATCTGGATTGCCCCCCCAGCCATGGCAGTTCTTTTCGAGATTTTCTTATCTGCGACATCAACCATGTGAGCTTGCCCAGACTCATCAAAATGCGTCAATTTACTCATGATATTCTTCCTATATTAATCTTTAAACTCATTCTAGCAGATGCTATATATATAATATGATAAAAATCCGTTATTTTGGTTTTCTTAAAGATATTTTACAAATTGAAGAGGAAGAAATTACCTGGGACAACGGTAATTCACAAGATTTACTCAATTTTTTAAGAAGCCGCAATGCCTCTTGGTCGGACGCCTTGGCAGAAGAAAACATTTTCCGCCTGGCCATTAATCAACGCATTATCTATCAACCCACTCCCCTTCATCCTGATGATGAAGTTGCCATTCTACCTCCTGTTACAGGAGGTTGAATTGTTCTCTGTCAAAATACAGACCCAACCTTTTTCACAAGAGGAATTCCGAAAAAAGATTCACGCTTTCAATTGCGGCGCAATTGTCAGCTTTACCGGTATCGTCAGGGGGTTTGATGAAAAAGAACCGCTTGATTATCTTTATCTTGAACATTTTCCGTCTGTAACTGAACAAGAAATTGAACGAATAATTCATTTGGCAAAAAAACGATGGGATATACAGGGTTGTCAGGTTATACACCGCGTGGGGAATTTACGGGTAGGAGAAGAAATCGTTTTGGTTCTGACAGCGGCCAGTCATAGAAAGGCTGCATTTGAATCTGCTGAATTCATAATGGATTATTTAAAATCAGAAGCTCCATTCTGGAAAAAAGAATTTTTTAGAAACGGACAGTCAAGATGGGTCAGGGCCAAATCATACGATTTAAAAGAAAAAGAACGATGGTCCAGTCATGAATGATAAAAATATTGCCGCCTTTATTCTGGCAGGTGGGGAAGGTCGGCGTGTAGGACGTCAAAACAAAGGATTGCTTTCTCTTAATAGTCATCCCCTTGTCAATCATGTTATCCAACGTATTCAACCACATGTTCAAAACATTTTGATAAGCGCAAACAATCATATTGAAACTTATCAATCTTTTGGTTTTCCAGTCTACCAGGATCTCCCCCAATGGAAAGGAAAAGGTCCCCTAGCTGGCATTGTCAGTCTTTATTCCTTTATTCCCGCTCATACAGATTACATATTGGTTGTTCCCTGCGACACTCCCTTTTTACCCGCAAATCTAGTTTCCTCACTTTATCACGCATTGATATCAAATCCAGACTTGCTAATTGCGTACGTAGCGACACCAAAACAGATTCATCCAAGTATCTTCTTATGCAAACCCTGTACGAATGACTATCTTGCCAATCATTTAAATCATCAGCATTATAGCCTTAAATCATGGATATCTGCACACCCAAATATAAAAGTGAATTTTCATGATGAACATGAATTTACCAATATTAACGACCTTGACACATTAACCCGTTATCAACAAGGCAGGCACCATGCTAAAAAACTATGATGAGGCCCTTGAAGAACTTCTGCAAAGAACCTCTATTAAACAACCCATAGAAGATTATCCCCTTTTAAAGGCAAATCATCTAGTTCTTGCTGAAAATATTTATGTTCAATATGACACACCTTTTTTCAGCAATAGTGCCATGGATGGCTATGCTCTGGGTGGTGATCCTTGTCAATGTTCTGAATGGCAAATTACAAACCGGATTGCAGCAGGAGATCCCCTGTCCAATGCCACCCTTCAAACTGGTGAAGCCGCCCGAATTTTTACCGGAGCTCCAATTCCCCCCGGAACCAGCGCTGTAATCCAGCAAGAAAATACAAAAATTGAAAACAACACCCTAACTCTTACCTCGCAGATCAAAAAAGGACAAAATATACGCTATCAAGGGGAAGAACTAAAAAAAGGTGATATACTGCTTACACAAGGCCATAGGCTTACGCCCGCAAGTGTTGCCTTACTGGCAAGTCAAGGCTATCAAAATGTCAAAATATATAAACCTTTAACCATTTGGGTTTATTCCACAGGAAATGAATTGATCAACCCAGGTCAGCCTCTATCTTCTGGCAAGATTTTTGATGCAAACCGTTATCTTTTGATAACCTGGCTTCAAAAAACCAGACATCATGTCATTGATGCAGGCATTCTTCCCGATAATCGGGATAAAACTGAAATCGCATTAAAAAAAGCCGCTAAAGAAGCAGACATCATTATCTCATCTGGTGGAGTTTCGGTTGGTGAAGAGGATCACGTTCATGCCGCCTTACAACAGCTTGGCCAACTCATTTTCTGGAAACTTGCCATTAAACCCGGCAAACCTTTTGCCTGGGGACAAATCAATAGCAAAATATTCTTTATGTTACCCGGTAATCCTGTCAGCACCCTCGTCACCTTTCAACAACTTGTTATTCCCGCTTTACGACATCTTGCCGGCGAAACATTACAGAATTGCCTGCCAAAAACTATTCTTGCTCAAGCCCAATTTGAAAAAAGGAAAACCCAAGCAAGACGGGAGTTTTTACGGGTGCGGGTTGATTATTCTCAATCACCTGCTCATGTTAGTCTTTTAAATAATCAGGGTTCTGCCATGTTGGCAACATTTTCCCAGGCAAATGGATTGGCAGAAATTCCGGAAAATACCCCTGTTCATAAAGGGGACTTTATAAAAATTTATCCACTTGACTATTCTCTTTAGACTTTATTGATAGGAAAATATAAAATGACAGCAATAAAAATTGGTTTGGTTTCTGTCAGTGATAGAGCCAGTCAGGGTATATATGAAGATAAAGGTTTACCTGCCTTGAAAAATTGGCTGAATAAAGCGGTTCTTAACGAAAAACAATATATTGAGCATTTAATTCCTGATGAACAGGATCTGATTGAAAAAACATTAATTGATCTGGTCGATAATCAAGATTGTCCCCTTGTTTTAACCACGGGCGGTACAGGCCCTTACATCCGAGATGTGACACCTGATGCAACTCTGGCTATCGCAGATAAGGTTATGCCCGGTTTTGGTGAGCAAATGCGTCAAGTCAGTTTATATTTCGTGCCAACCGCCATTCTGTCACGACAAGTGGGCGTAATCCGTAAAAAAAGCCTGATACTAAACCTGCCCGGACGTCCGAATGCCATTCGTGAAACATTGGAAGGGGTAAAAGATCAAGATGGCAAGGTTCTTATACATGGAGTATTTGCCGCGGTTCCAATGTGTATCGATGTAATTGGTGGACCCAGGATTGAAACAGATGAAAAAGTCGTAAAAGCTTTTTTACCTAAAAAATAGGACTGTCAACCTATCCTCCTGTCTTTGACATAATACGCATAATTTTATTGGGCTGTTTTAAAAAATCATGTTCTTTTGGCTTTAGTTCTATCGCTTCTTGAATGGCCTGATCCAGTTCTTTATCACTACAATGATTTCTTAATAACGGCCTTAACACAAAGCTATTATCCTGTCCCAAACACATATAAAGGGTTCCATCAACCGACAATCTAACCCGATTGCATGTCGCACAAAAATGCTGTGATAATGGTGTAATTAATCCCAGACATACATTACCTGTTGATGTTTCCCAGTAACGCGCCGGACCATTTCCTATTATCTTCATCGTTGAATGCAAATCGTAATGTTTCCTTAATTCTTGTATAATGGGTTGCAGCGAGACAGTTGTCATATTTTGCCCGGTTTTTCCCATTGGCATGACTTCAATCAAACACAGAATAAACCCGTGTTCAATACAAAATTCGAGCATTCGTTCAATTTCTGCCATATTCTTGTCTGGCAATACAACCATGTTAATCTTTATTTTATGAAAACCCAGTTGTTTTGCGGTTCGCAGACCTTCCATAACCTGTTCTAGACAATCCAGACCTGTAATATCCTCTATATTTTTACGATTCAAGGAGTCAAGACTTATATTCAAACGATCTAAGCCAGCCTCAAACAATAATTTGGCATGGGATGTCAGCAAGGTTCCATTCGTTGTAATGGATAAATCCTCCACCTCATCAATCTTTTTAATTCGATACACCAGATCTGTTAGGTTTTTGCGAACCAACGGTTCACCACCAGTCAAGCGAAAACGTTTTGTACCTAATCTTACAAACGCACGAACAACACGCATTAATTCATCAAAAGTGAGCCAATGATCTGGAGTTTCAAAATCATTAAATCCTTTCGGAATACAATAAGAACATCTTAAATTACAGCGATCCGTAACAGAAATTCTTAAATAATCAATTGTTCTACCAAATTTATCAATCAGCATCAGAAGCTCGGCCACGTCATAATTGCAATAAAGACTTTATAGTTATGAATTTTATATATGTGTTTAAAAATCAAAAAAAAGACTTAAATATTTTTAAAAAATCATTATAGATAAAATACAATCAGACTATTATTTATTAATTCATCTAATAATTACTATTTTTTCCCAAATGTAAGATATCCTCACCAAAACACTCTACATCCTCATCATCGTGCGATATAACCATCATCAAGCATTGTAAGCGTTGTTGAATATCCCTTATTTCATACCGCAATTTGCGTCGCAAGCGACTATCGAGCATTGAAAATGGTTCATCTAGTAACAACAAATCGGGTTGCGCAACCAATGCCCTGGCCAATGCAACCCGCTGTTGTTGCCCCCCCGACAATTGATATGGATAATATTCAGCATAGCTCAGGATTTCCAAGCGATTCATCCAGTCCTTAACAATTGCAAAATCCTGACTGACACGGGGATTAAATATTCCCTTGACAAGTGAGAAGGAAATATTCTGTTTGACTGTTAAATGCGGAAAAAGACTATAACCTTGGAAAAGATAAGCAAGTTTTCTCTCCTGGGGGGCCAGATTGATTTTACGTTTCTGATCAAAAAAGATTTTATTATCAATTTTTATCAACCCGCAATCTGGTGAATTTAATCCCGCTATTATTTTAAGCAATGTTGTTTTTCCAGATCCAGATGGGCCAAATATCACCACTGAACGATTTTGAGAATAAAAATCAACATTGAGCTGAAACATATGATGATGATTTTTCATTAATTTCTTGAGGTTTATTTGAAATATCATGATCAATAAATTGAATTATGCGTAATATTCAGCCGTTTAGCCATAAATAAAACAAAAATGCAAACAGCGGATAAAATCAAGACGGATATATTTGCGACATGATCGTGTCCCGCTTCAACGGCTTCATAGATTGCCAAAGATAGGGTTTGCGTTTTTCCGGGAATATTTCCGGCAATCATCAGGGTTGCACCAAATTCACCCAAAGCTCTGGCAAATGCCAGTAATAAACCTGCCATAATACCACGCCAAGCCAAAGGTAAGGTTATACGGAAAAAAATCGCCATATCAGAAATAGTCAATACCCGTGCAGCCTGTTCATAACAAGGATTGATTGATTCAAAGGCACTTCTGGCGGGTTTGAATATCAAAGGAAAAGTCACGACAATAGCGGCTAAAACAGCCCCCTGCCACGTAAATATAAGACTAAGATGAAAATATTTTTCCAATATTTGTCCTATCCAACCATGCTGTCCAAATAATACTAACAAATAGTATCCCAATACAGTCGGCGGCATAACCATTGGCAATGTAAAGACAATATCTAAAAATTCCTTACCATAAAAACGATATCGAGCAATAAAATATCCTGCAGGTATTGCCAGAAACATATTGATCGAAACTGCGAAAACTGCAATTTTCAAGGATAGAAAAAGAGCCGGCCAGGTAAAATTTATTCCCATGAACAACTACCGAACAGCAAAACCGTATTGTCTAAAAATTCTCTGACCTTTAACTGAAAATAACAGGTCCATGAACGCCTTAGCCTGATTTAGGTTTTGAGTATTTTTAACCAAGGCAACTGGGTACTGAACGGGTTTTGGCAAAGGAACCCGATAAAGTATTTTAACTTTATCTGAAAAAAGTTTTGCATCACTTTCATAAACAAAACCGACATCCACTTCATTACGGGCAACATAATCCAGAACCTGACGGACATTTTGCGCAGGAATGAATTTATCTTGTAATTTATGCCATAAACCTGCAGCCTGCAATGCATGTTTTGTATAACGACCCGCTGGAACAGTTACAACTTGTCCCAACGCGATCCACTTAATCAAGGGTTTATCTAAATCTGCCAGTTCACGTATCTGTAACTTGCTATGAATAAAAGTCACAAGAACCAAATGATTATTAATAAAATCCTGTCTTGATCCAGGAAAAATCAATCCTTTTTGCTCTGCCATATCCATTGTGCTTTCATCGGCACATGCAAAAAGATCAACCGGGGCACCCTGTGCTATTTGATTTAACAGACTGCCCGAAGAACCAAAATTAAATAAAATTTTATCCTGAGGGTGCGATGTTTCATAGATTTTAGCTATATCTTTAAAAGCATCGCTTAAACTAGCCGCCGCAGAAACAACAATCTCTTTTGCCTGAACGGAATGAAAAAATCCAAAACAAGCCAGAACAACAGCCAATAGTTTAAGCAATCTTAATTCCAGTATTTTGAGATTTTTCATCAGTTCACATCTTCACGTTCATGAACGTGGTCTTACCAACTGCCAGCGTCGAGTTACATAACTGACCATGGCAAAGCCACTAAATACATGAACCAAACGAGTAAATGGGAAAATAGCAAATACTGTCATTCCCATAAAAAGATGGAATTTGAAGATTGGTGACGCATTCATGATATAGGCCACGGCATCACCTTGAAAGGTAATTGTATGCTGTACCCATGTCATAAGTTGAACCATTTCATGACCGTCCGTATGCTGAGCCGAAACAAAAATTGTTGATAAACCAAGTAACAAAGTCAATAATAACCAGACTAACAACAATTTATCACGCCAGGTACTATTTGCCAATATACGGGCTGAAACAAATCTTCTGTGAATAAGGATCAAAATCCCAACCAAACAGATACTGCCCATGATGCCGCCAGCCATCATGGCGAAAATCTGTTTTGCTGAATGGGTAACTCCCAGCGTATCCCAAACCCAGATGGGTGTTAAAAGACCGAAAAGATGCCCAAAAAACAGACCTAAAATACCAATATGAAAACAGATATTTCCAAATCTTAATTGTCCACGATATAAAATCTGGCTGGAATCACTTTTCCATGAATATTGTTCACGTTCAAAACGTACCAAGCATCCAACAACAAAAATTGTTAATACGATATACGGATAAATTCCAAAAATAAATTTATCGAGATAATGCATGACTTGCCCCTTTATTTTCATTGTCTATAGAACAGAGATTACAGGCATTCGTTTGTAAAAGAGGTTCAACTCCCTCAATATTTGGGCCAAATTTCTCCATTGCCTCCTCCATATCTTTAACTGGAGGAACTTTTAAAGGTTGAGGTTGAACAGAAGAATAATTAACAAGTAAAGTGAAAATACCCGCATAGACAGACTGACTTTCCCGCAATTTTGATCCGATGTGATCAATCACGTCAATTGATGCCGCCAGTAAATCCTTTGCTTCACCTTCATTACAGACAGATAAAAACTCTAAAAATAAAGGCAAATAATCTGGTAATTCATCAATTACTGAAATATCGTAACCATTTGCCTTATATTCTGACATGAGATTGACTAGGGCTTGCCCCCTTAGACGGTCCTCACCGTGAATATGCTCAAATAAATGCAATGAACATGATGGATTACGATCGAAAAGTGAAACATACTCTTCTTGCAAATCAATCAAATCTTTTTCTTTCAAATGTTCCAATAAGGGAGAAAGCAAGCTCCATTCAACCTCGAGCGTTTTTAAACGTCCCAGGATTGAAGGGAGTGCATAAACCAATTCTTGCTCTGGATAACATAATAAAACTGAAAGTATCTTGAAAATTTCCATCAGCTATTGCTTTCTTTTGCCTTGTTCTGTTCACGATCCTCTACAGCGTCGTGAAAGATAATTGGAGAAACCTTCTTGCCAAAAAGACTCGCCTTATTCACCCCGTCAGAGCATCCATTCCCGAAAGTAAATCCACAGGAAGCCTTATCTTGGAATGCGTTTTCAACCATTTCCTTGTGGGATGATGGAATGACAAAACGATCTTCATAATTCGCAATCGCCATAATCTGATACATTTCTTCAATCTGGACTTCAGTCAAAGCCGTATCTTTCAAGACAGAACGATCAGGACGTTGATCAACAGACTTGCTACGCATATAACGACGCATCGTGATCATGTTTTCCAAGGCGTTAATAATGGGTTCTTCTTTCCCCGCCGTAAGCAAATTAGCCAAATAGCGAATTGGAATACGTAAATCCTTAATACCAGGAATAATTCCATTCTTGCCAATCATGCCATTCGCTACTGCAGACTGAATAGGCGATAAAGGTGGAATATACCAAACCATTGGTAAGGTGCGGTATTCTGGATGCAGGGGGAAAGCAACTTTCCATTCTACTGCCATTTTATAGACCGGTGAATTTCTTGCCGCATCCAGCCAGCTTTGGGGTATACCCTGTTTGAGAGATTCCGCAATAATTGCCGGATCATTGGGATCTAAAAAAACATCAAGTTGGGATTCATATAAATCCTGGATATCTTCCGTAGATGCAGCCTCTTTAATTTTATCTGCATCATAAAGTAAAACACCCAGGTAACGAATACGTCCTACACATGTTTCGGAACAAACGGTTGGCTGTCCACCTTCAATACGTGGATAACAGAATATACATTTTTCTGCTTTACCAGAAACCCAGTTAAAATATATCTTTTTGTAGGGACAGCCCGAGACACACATCCTCCAGCCGCGACATTTATCCTGATCTATCAGGACAATACCGTCATCCTCACGTTTATAAATTGAACCTGAAGGACAACTTGCAACACAGGCTGGATTTAAACAATGCTCGCACAATCTTGGTAAATACATAAGAAATGTATTTTCAAAAGTTGACAGCATATCCTTTTGAATACCATCAAAAAGCTTGTCTTTTGCACGCTTTGAAAATTCTCCACCAAGATCATCCTCCCAGTTTGGTCCCCAGTGTATTTTTTCCATTTTTTGTCCGGTTAGGACCGAAACTGGTCGGGCAACAGGGGGGGTTTTTACATCCGGAGAATTTTGCAAACGTTCATAATCATATGTAAAGGGTTCATAATAATCATCAATTTGCGGAAGATTGGGATTGGCAAATATATTTGCCATAATGTGCAACTTGCCACCCTGACGGGGACGCAACTTGCCACCTTTTAAAACCCATCCACCATTATATTTATCCTGGTTTTCCCATTCCTTGGGATATCCAACCCCTGGTTTTGATTCAACGTTATTGAACCATGCATATTCAACACCATCTCGACTGGTCCATACATTTTTACATGTTACGGAACAAGTATGGCATCCTATGCATTTATCCAGATTCAACACCATGCCAATTTGAGCTCTAATTTTCATTGGTAATCTCTTATGCCTCAACTTTTGGGTAATTAACGCTAACAGTCTCTTCAAGCCAATCGACATGCTTCATTTTACGGACAACAACAAATTCATCACGATTTGAACCAACTGTTCCATAATAGTTAAAACCATAGGAATATTGCGCATAACCGCCAATCATATGTGTCGGTTTTAAGACTGTTCTTGTTACAGAATTATGAATTCCGCCGCGTTTTTTTGAAACTTCTGCACCGGGAACATTGATGATCTTTTCCTGAGCATGATACATCAAGGTCATTCCTTCTGGAACGCGCTGACTTACAATTGCTCTGGCCGTTAAAGTTCCATTTAGATTGAAAACCTCAATCCAGTCATTATCAACGATACCAGCCTTTTGTGCATCAATTTCGGAAAGCCAGACATGTGGCCCGCCACGCGATAATGTCAACATCCGTAAATTATCGGAGTAAGTACTATGAATGCCCCATTTTTGATGTGGTGTAATAAAATTCAGGACTATTTCTGGATTTCCGTTACCATGCTGTCCCAAAACCTTTTGAGTTGTTTTCAAGTCAATCGCTGGACGATAGACACACAACATTTCACCAAATGCACGCATCCATTGATGATCCTGATAAAACTGCTGTCGACCAGTCAGGGTTCTCCAAGGAATCAATTCATGAACATTTGTATAACCAGCATTGTAACTTACCGTTTCACTTTCCAGACCTGACCAGGTTGGGGAAGATATAATCTTACGTGGCTGAACCTGTATATCACGAAAACGAATGGAATCATGTTCACGAGGAGTGGCCAAATACGTATGGTCAATACCTGTTACTTTTGATAATGCCCCCCATGCCTTGACAGCGATATGCCCATTTGTTTCAGGAGCAAGATTCAGGATCATTTCAGCCGCATCAATAGCAGTATCAAGTCTCGGCTGTCCCTTTGCAATACCCTGACCAACAACCTTGTTTAAATTACGTAATTGATCAACCTCATGCTTGGTATCCCAACTTATACCTTTACCACCATTACCGAGTTTTTCAAGTAAAGGACCAATTGATGTAAACTGTTCATAAATTGCTCCATAATTTCGCTCGATAACTTTCATGGCTGGCATTGTCTTACCAGGAATAGGATCACATTCACCCTTTTTCCAGTCTTTAACGTCAAAAGGCTGTCCCAACTCTTGTGGAGTGTCATGCATTAAGGGTGTCAAGACAAGATCTTTTTGATTTCCAAGATATCCTGCGGCGAGTTCAGAAAATTTTCCAGCCAGTCCTTTAAAAATCTCCCAATCACTTTTACTTTGCCATAAAGGTTGTACAGCCTCGCTTAAAGGATGAATAAAGGGATGCATATCCGATGTATTCAAGTCATTTTTCTCGTACCAGGTGGCCGTCGGAAGAATTACATCTGCATATAAACAAGTCGTTGACATACGGAAATCCAAGACGACCAAAAGATCCAGTTTACCTTCTGCGGCTTCTCTTACCTTGATTTCCTTCGGTTTAATACAATTTTGCTCTTCACTTAAAACTGCATTCTGAGTACCCAAAAGATATTTAAGGAAATATTCATGTCCCTTACCTGAAGAACCAAGAATATTGGAACGCCATACAAACATGTTGCGTGGAAAGTTCACTGGATTATCAGGGTCATTACAAGACATGTCAATTACACCTGATTTTAACCCTTCAACCGCATAGTCAATGGGATCTTTATTTTGAGCAATTGCATTTTGTGTCAACGTCAACGGATTCATTGACAATTGCGGTGCGGAAGGTAACCATCCCATCCGTTCAGCTTTGGCATTACAATCAATCAGCGCCATACCTTCAAATTCACTCAGACTATTTTGTGAGGCAACTTCATTGATAGCCAGCTTTTCATGGCGCCATTGACTCGTATGATTGTAAAAGAAGGATGTCCCGTTCATCTGACGAGATGGACGATTCCAATCCAATCCAAATGCCAATGGAGCCCAACCGGTTTGTGGCCTCAGTTTTTCCTGACCAACATAATGGCACCAGCCACCTCCACTTTGACCTATACATCCACAAAGCATTAACATGTTGATAATGCCACGATAGGACATATCCATATGATACCAGTGATTTAATCCGGCACCCACGATGACCATGCTTTTACCATGAGTTTTATCGGCATTTTGGGCAAATTCACGAGCAACCTGAATAACCAATTCTGGTTTTACACCAGTATGTTTTTCCTGCCATTTAGGAGTATAGGGAACATCATCCATATAATCTCTAGCGCCATCACCTAGACCACGGTCAATACTGTAATTGGCAGCCATTAAATCAAAAACTGTAGTAACCTTTACCTGATTACCATCAGCCAAGGTAATGGTTTTAACCGGAACCTTTCGGAGCATCTGTTCATTTTTGCTTTCTCCAGCAAAATAATTGAACACAACCTCCGCAACATTATCATGCTTACCCAGCAGACTAAGTTGGGCCTTAACGGTCTGTCCTTTGCTATCCTGTTCCTTAAGATTCCATTGACCTGTTTCACCCCAGCGAAAACCAATTGATCCTTTGGGGGTTACAATCTGTCCCGTCAATTCATCAATAACAAGCGTTTTCCATTCAGGATTGTTTTTTTCATCAAGCTGATCTACCAAATGACTGGCACGCAAGAAATATCCGGGAAACAGTTGGCCATTCTTTTCATCAAGCATAACCAGCATTGGCATATCTGTATATTGACGGCAATATGACGTAAAATATTCAGAGGGACGATCCAGATGAAATTCTTTGAAGATTACGTGTCCCATCGCCATGGATAAGGCAGCATCTGTACCTTGTTTGGGAGAGAGCCATATATCACTGAATTTTACCATTTCACCATAATCTGATGAAACAGCGACCGTTTTTGTACCTTTATAACGAACTTCGGCATAAAAATGAGCGTCTGGCGTACGAGTCATGGGGATATTTGATCCCCACACTAGTAAATAGGTTGAATTATACCAATCGGCTGATTCCGGAACATCGGTTTGCTCGCCCCATACTTGTGGGCTTGCTGGTGGCAGATCGCAATACCAATCATAAAAAGATAGCGGAACACCCCCAATAAGAGAAAGATAACGGGATCCGGAAGCATAGCTGACCATCGACATAGCCGGAATAGGAGAAAATCCAATAATACGGTCAGGACCATATTTTTTGATGGTAAAGTTATTTGCCGCGGCAACAAGCTCGTTGACTTCCCGCCAGGTTGATCGGACAAATCCGCCTAATCCACGTCTTTTCTTGTAAGAACTGGCCAATTCTGGTGTTTGACTGATATATTCCCAAGCGGATATCGGATCCATCTTCTGACGTGCATCACGCCATAATCTAGCCAGCTGTCCACGCAGCATTGGATATTTAACACGTTGGGCAGAATAAACATACCAGCTGTAAGATGCCCCGCGAGGACATCCCCTGGGTTCATGATTGGGTAGATCCGCACGAGTTCTCGGATAATTTGTCTGTTGGGTTTCCCAGGTAATCAATCCACTTTTAACATAGATTTTCCAACTGCAGGATCCAGTACAATTTACACCGTGAGTTGATCTTACGATTTTATCCTGTTGCCAACGTTGTCTATACGCGTCTTCCCATTTTCTGTCCTCGTTAACAACAGCGCCATGCCCGTCAGCAAAACTGCTTTTCGTTTTTTTAAAAAAGTTTAAACGATCTAATATATGGCTCATAATCAATTTCCAAATTCTAAATCAAATTTGTCTTAACAACGTATTTCCGCATTTTTGCGAAGGTAGTACCAACGATTTATCAAAAGGCAAAATACGTAAAATCCAACAAAAATATAAAAAGCTAAATTATACGATCCGGTATAACTTAAAGAGGTTCCATACAGTTTTGGAATTATAAATCCACCATAGGCACCAATAGCCCCCATAAAACCAAGAACCGCACCGGTTTCCTTGGCAGCATCCTCATTCATCTGCTCTTCAGATTCAGCTTTTTGTTTTTTAAGATATTTCTGGTAAAATATTGTAAATATTCCGGGAACCTGGGCAAATACAGATCCATTTCCCAATCCAACAAAAATGAACAGGATCATAAAACTTATCAGGAAGCCGACAAAACTTCTTGATTCTTCCGGGGCTGAGATGAAAAAAACGATACATAAGGAAAAAACAATCATACCCAGGAAACTGATTTGAGTTACCCGTGTCGCCTTGAATTTGTCAGAGGCAATTCCCCCAACAACTCTAAATATGGACCCCAGCAAAGGACCTAAAAAAGCGTATTTTATAGGATTAACATTAACGAATTCATGCTTTATCAACAGGGGCAATGCCGCTGAAAAACCGATAAAGGATCCAAATGTACCCAGATAAAGCAAACAGGCAACCCAGGTATGTTTACGCTTGAAAATTATTGATTGCTCTGAAAAAGATGCCTTGACCGTGGCAAGGTCATTCATCCCAAACCAGGCAGCGATAACGGTTACCGCAATAAAAGGTACCCAAATATAGGTGATATTCTGTAACCAGACAAGACTCTGCTGACCGTTATGAATACGTGTTTCTGGTCCACCCCCCAAAACACCAAAAATACTGATGCCAATGACCCACAAGGTAACAAATTGTACAAACGGTACACCAAGATTTCCCAGTCCAGCATTTACCCCCGTGGCAAATCCCTTTCTTGATTTAGGGAAAAAATATCCGATATTTGCCATAGAGGAGCTGAAATTTGCCCCACCAAATCCACATAACAGGGCCAAAATCACCATTGTTGCAAAACTGGTATTTGGATTTTGTATGCATATACCAAAACCAATGGTTGGAATCAAAAGGGTGGCTGTTGAAAAAACCGTCCATTTTCTTCCACCAAAAATGGGAACCATAAAGGCATAGATGATTCTCAGGGTTGCCCCTGACAATGCAGACAATGCCGTTAAAAGCATTAGTTGATTTTGAGTATATTTAAACCCAACTTCTGGTAGATAGACAACAACGACACTCCATAATTGCCATACAACGAAAGCAAGTAAAAGAGCAGGAACGGAAATCCATAAATTCCGTAAAGCAATAACACGTCCTTGCTTTTCCCAAAACTGTTGATTTTCCGGTTCCCATTTTGTTAGTAAATGAGACATTTTTTTTCCTTGGTTGATGAACCAATACGTATATATCTGTATTGTTTTGATCTTTATTGTATAAGTTAAATAAAACGCATAATTGTTTTAATATTATTTACATCTTCCGCAAGATCGAACCAATTAGTCAAAAGCTTATAGAAATCTGGAATAATGGCTAGGTTGTTTATAGCCATTTGGCTAAGTATAATTAGTCGTTTTTCTACTATTAATATATCATATTCATTTCCATTATTAGAATAATTTCTTGAATTATTAATCCATGAAGAATTTACATGAATAAAAAACAAAAATATATTCTACCTCTGCTTCTTCTTTTCCCTCTTCAAACAATGGCACAAAAGATTTCATCCTCGAACAATATGGAAAGAGATGATGAAAAATCCGAAAAAATTACTGTAAGGGGACAAAGAAGGGCTGACGGATCAGTTGCGGTAATGAGTACTCCAGACGTTACCTTGGGCCCCTTGGGTTCCTTGAAATCTGAAGACGCACCTTTTTCAATCATGTCAGTTCCTCATGACGTTATTGCCAATCAACAGGCAAGAAACGTTAATGATCTAATGAAATACCTTCCTTCCGTACAACTCGAGGCCCGTGGATCTGCAAGCATGGCTAGGCCGCAATCCAGGGGGTTTGAGGGGGACGTAACAGCAAACAGCCGTATTGACGGGCTCAATATGACAACCACCACCCCCTATCCAACGGAAATGTTTGAAAATTTGCAGGTTCTGAACGGGTTGGCCGGGGCTATGTATGGCCCACAAAATCCAGCCGGCATTTTCAGTTACCAGCTCAAACGTCCCACTGACCGTCGTACGGAACATCTTTCAATCAATTACGATTCAATTGGTGCCGTGACGGAATATGCGGATGTGTCTGGTCGAGTCGGTAAAAATGGGTGGTTTGGATATCGTTTAAACCTTCTGCATGATGAAGGCACCGCCTATGTGGAACACAGTCAGTTAAAACGTAATCTGGTCAGTGGTGATTTTGATATTCATCTTTCCTCCAAAACCGTTATTGAGATAGATGCCAGCCATTATACCTATAATGAAAGGGGAACAGCGACGAATTTTTCGTTTGATAATTCCATTCAACTGCCATCCGCACCCAATATGGGCAAGGCCTATCTTGGGCAAAAATATGCCGGCTTTAATACGGAAACAAATACCTTTCTCGGAAAAATCAAACACCAAATCAATAAAAAATGGAGATTTACTGCGGGAGGGCTCTATCAGGATGCCAAACGAGAGATGTTCAACAACAACAATCGACTCCTAAACAGCAAGGGTGATTATCAACAATCTATTTCGGTAGCCGGTCAGGCAAACGTTTTTCAGGTAGGGAGCAATTTTGCCTATGTGAATGGAGAAGTAAATACAGATTTTGTAAAACATGAACTTGTTTTGGGCACCAATGGATATATGAGGGGTAATTACAATCCCACTCATACTGAAACAATCAATCTTGGAACCAGCAACATACACAATCCTCGTCCATTACCGGGTCATAGACCAAAAGGATGGGGACGTTATCAATCGGCCTTAATCCAGCAACAAGCCCTGATTGCAGGCGATACAATCCATTTTAATCAACAATGGGCCATTATGGGTGTTTTCAGTTGGAGCTGGTTAAGCAATGACAGCTGGAACATAAAGGGAAAGAAAACCGCACACAATTCCCATGATGCGGCATTTAGTCCAACAACAAGCCTGATTTATCATCCTCTTGAAGGTCATACCGCCTATTTCACTTGGGCAAGAAGTCTGCAGGCGGGAGATATTGCCCCAGCGACGGGAGTAATTAATCCAAACCAGATCATGGCTCCCTATCGTAGTGAAGAATATGAAGTGGGCTATAAGGTCAAATTCAACCGCCTGTGGTTAAATGTTGCGGCATTCCGTATGACACGTCCATATGCATTTATCAATCCAACAACCCATATTTTTGCCGTCGCAGGACAACAGCGCAATTATGGGGTTGAATTTCAGGTCGCAGGACAGATATGGGATAGTCTATCTATTCTTGGAGGTGTTACATGGCTTGATGCACAATTGGGAAAAACAGGAAATATTGCCACCTCTCATAAACAAATTGTTGGTGTCCCACCTGTTCAGGCCAACCTGCTGATTGACTACCAATTACCTGTCGCAAAAGATCACATCCTGTATGGTATGGCATTCAACATCAATCTTCACTATACAGATCGTCGGGCTGCCAATAATTACAACACCACTTTTGCCAAGGGGTATTTTACGACAGATGTCGGGATGCGCTACGCCTTCAATGTCTTTAACACCCCACTTGCAGCACGATTTAATGTCAATAATGTAACCAATAAACATTATTGGATGTCTGTATATCCATCCTCAATTAACGGAGGCACCGCAAATAACAGTGCTTATGCTGGATTACCCAGAACATATCAATTTTCATTGGCAGTTGATTTCTAATATTTAATTCAAATATATGTTAAAATAATCTTATCATAATATTTACGAACAATTATCAAATAATGAAAATCACGCGGTATTTTAACAAGCTTTCAACCAAACTGCTTACCTGTACTATCGCATGGGTTGTATGTGCCATATTCTTTACGGGATATGCACTCGCCCTGCTTTGGCAGCTTGAAAATGCTGGAATTGCCATCAATTATACAGGCAGTTTGCGCATGCGTGTCTATTACATGATGTTACTTTCTAATCAAAACGATTATGTAAACCTGCAGCATGAACAAACGAAATTTATTACAATCCTTAATAAATTAAAAAAATACGATAATAATACCCTAATTTTTTCAAATAATAAAAAAATAAACCTGCAAATAAAATATATTGAAAAAACCTATAATAACCAGATATTGCCGCTTATAAACCAGTCCTCTGGATATCACAGATTAACTGACAAAAATTATTATCATCTCAACACATTCGTAGAAGACATTGATCTTTTAGTCAAACTGATCGAAAACCAAAATACGCAAGACATCATTTGGCTTCGATACATAATCACAACAATTATCCTGATGATACTGATAACTGCCTTTTCGAGCATATCCCTGTTATATAAATCAGTCATCAATCCATTGAAACATCTTGAATCAAGTATTAAAGCCCTAAGTCAGGGTAATCTATCCAAACGTATTCCTGTAAATGGCAGTAGTGAATTTGATATTGTCTCCTCCGGTTTTAACCAGATGGCACATAATTTGCAGGACTTATACAATAACCTTGAACATAAAGTTTCGGATAAAACACTTGCATTAAAGAAAAAGAATCATGAATTAATTATTCTTTATGACATGATCACCTTTTTACATACCTGCCTGACTCCCAATATGGCAACCGAGAGATTCCTTGAAAAAATTATTGATTTAAGTCAAGCGGATGCCGGATTTATCGGCTTTCTTAACGAAGAGAAAGACGCCATGAATTTTATTTGTAGCCAAGGTTTTCCAGCACAATTAAACACCATTGAACAATGTTATTTTTCTGCCAACTGTTTTTTTGATATTTCTTCCCTGCCCAAAAATTCCTATCCTATTTGCGTCAAAACTGATCAGCAGGAAAACTGTCTTATACCCTCGTGCGTTAAAAAATTATTTAGTCATTTTATCATTTTTCCTATTTGGCATAATAAAAATGAAATAGGGTTAATGGTTCTATATTTTAAAAAAAGGGAATCTACTTTTTCTCCAGAAACCTACCACTTGATTGAAACATTGACCTGTCAACTTGGTGTATCCATTGAAAATTACCAATTAACCGCCAAAGAAAAACAGCTTGCCATTATGGAGGAACGCAACTTAATTGCACAGGGATTGCATGATAGCATAGCACAAGCATTGTCCTTTCTTAACTTGCAAGCTCAAATGCTTGAAAAGGCAATCAATAAGAATGACCTTGACAAAGCCAAGCAAAATCTGGATTTTATTCAGCGTGGCGTGCAAGAATCCTATGACGATGTTCGTGAACTGTTAATGAATTTTCGAACCAAGATTGGCAAGGAAGATTTTGAGACTGTTGTTAAGAAAGTCGTGAACCGTTTCAAAGCCCAGACAAAAATACCTGTAAAATTAATTAATCTGCAAAAATTTTTATTTATTACAAAACAACAGCAATTACAGATCATTTTTATTCTTCAAGAAGCTTTATCCAATATTCGTAAACATTCAAAATGCAAGCTTGCAACAATTGAATTTAGTTATAATAATTCTTTCATGATGCGTATTCATGATGATGGTGTCGGATTTGACCTTAATACCTTGCAAAAAAAACAACAGAACCATATCGGTTTATCAATTATCCAAGAGAGGGCAGAAAATATTTCCGGAAAAATAAACATTACCTCAACACCTAATCATGGTACAACCTTGGAACTGACTATTCCGATAAACTTATAGAACGGTAGTATAAAGAAAATGCAAACAAAAATTAAAATTCTGCTTATTGACGATCATTCTTTATTTCGTTCAGGATTGAAATTTCTTCTTAACAATCAGGAAAATATAGAGGTTATTGGAGAGGCGCAAAATGGATCAGAAGGTATAAAACTGGCCCAGAAACTTAACCCTGATATCATCCTCCTTGATCTGGATATGCCAAGAATGGGTGGAAAAGAAACGCTCCAAAACCTTTTAAATATTAATCCAGACCTTAATGTCCTAATTTTAACTGTTTCTGAAGATAATGATGACCTTATTCAATGTATGACACTTGGAGCAAAAGGCTATCTTTTGAAAAATATCAATACCGATTTCCTATTGGACAGTATTCACAAAGTTTATGAAGGAAATAATATTCTCTCCCCAGCCATGATATCAACCCTTATCGATCAATTCCGACCCAATGAAAAGGAAAAGGACGAAGATCTCTATGATTCTTTAACACCAAGGGAAAAAGAAATATTGGCTTGGCTGACCAAGGGAATAAGTAATAAAGAAATTGCCCGTTTTTTGAGCGTGTCAGAAAGTACAATCAAATTACATGTTCAGAACATATTACGAAAACTTAATTTACACAGCAGGGTTCAGGCAGCAATTTATGCCCTAGAACATGGTTTTGACAAAACACCCTAGTTCCTCAAACAACCACACACGTTACAATGCGGATTGCGATCACATTCCAGCATATGAAAAGAAAAATTCAAAGCATTATAATGCAGTATCCTGCCTGTAAGAGCTTGACCCATCCTGGATATTACCTTCAAAGCCTCTGAAGCCTGCATAGCTCCCATTGTATTGACCAATGGGGCGTAAACACCGGTAAATGAACAACGGTCCTGTTCTGTTTCCGCTCCATCAAATAGACAGGCGTAACATGGTGATCGATCATTATTTGAGTCAAATACACTTAATTGCCCTTCAAACCGTATGGCCGAGGCATAAATTAAAGGTATTTTACTAGAATATGCAACCCGCCCGATCATTTGTCGGGTTTTTAAATTGTCACTACAATCCAAAATCACATCATAATCATGAATTAATGAAGATAATTCATCCTCGGATAAACGGTAAGGCACAGTATCAACAGTAATATCCGGATTTTGTCTATGAATGAAATCAGCCATTACATGATTTTTGAATTTACCAATATCATCAGGTGTATAGTATGTCTGTCGTTGTAAATTGGACAGTTCGATCCTGTCATTATCAACCAGCATTAAACTGCCAATACCCGCAGCAGCAAGAATAGGAATTGCTGCACAACCCAGTCCCCCACATCCTATAACCATAACACGGCTATCTAAAAACCGTTTTTGTCCATCCAAATCAATTTGCGGCAAAAGGATATGGCGACTGTATCTTACCAATTGATCTTCATGCATTATTTGAAATAACCCAAATAAATAACCATATAATGATAAGCGTCATAAAGAATACTAGCCATAAGACTAGTAACAAAATATTCACAAAGATTAATATAACCTTATTCTTAATATAAATAATACTATACATGTGGATAATATAAATTCTTTTCTTAAAAGAATAATATAATTAAATAAAACAATAATATTAGTATGAATGATAAACTATGAATAAATCAACTATTCTGGCTAGTTTAAAAGTAGTTAATCATATTTGTTTCTCATTACTACTTTTAACTTCAATACATACTTACGCTAAAGATCAAACAAAACAAACATTACTTCCAACAGATTCAAAAATTCAAAATAAAACCGATTCTACATTTACTGATTACTCAAATCTTAATAACCGTTGTACAAAAATTGTCACAGCGGCTGGTAAATATGGAAATACACGACATCCGGATTGGGGTGTCTTCAACAAACACAGCGGTTTTGGACCCGTTGGTAATTATTCTTGGTATGCTTTCGGACAATACGCCCCATACGCACAAGCAAGATGGGCAGAAGACTGGAGCGGATTATGCAATGATCCCCATAAAAATGATGACTGGTTTAACCGACTCAAATATATTCCTCTGAATGATTCTGGGGATATCTGGCTGAGTTTAAACGGCAATGAGCGGTTTCGTCATGTTTTCGACAGCAAACCATATATGGGATTTGGAGCCAAAACAAATTCCAACCGTTTATTGATTCGTAGCGTTTATGGTGCTGATTTGCATATTGGTTCCCACGTAAGAGCTTATGCCGAACTCATTAATGGTGTTGCTGGTGGCAGCAACACTTTTGGCTATCAAACAGGTTTTCAACGTAAACGACTTGATATGCAGCAAGGTTTTTTAGAAATAAAGGGGAACCTGCTTGGTGCAAAAATGGGAGCAATGGGAGGACGTCAATATTTTGTTGATGCCCCACTCTCCATGACTTCCGCACGGGAACTGACTAATATTCGTTACAGTTGGGATGGATTCCGAGGCTATGCATTCTGGAAAAATTTCAGAGTCGACATTTTTGACTTCTGGCAAACTGACTTTTCCAAAGATCATGTTTTTGGTGCAGGACCCAGTTATAATGCTCGCATGTTTGGTGGTTTGGCCAGTTATGCTCTTCCCAGCTTTAAAGTGCAGAATGTGAATAGCCAATTATATCTTGATGCCTTTTATATTGGTTACCTTTATAACGGTAATGCTGCAGGTCTTCCCACACCAACACCCGGGAAAAACCGTCAAGGCTCTACAAGACGTGATAATATCGGTGGAAGGTTGAACGGAAATATTGGCAATTTCACCATTGATGTTACAGGTATATATCAGGGTGGTGAATTCCGTCCCGCAAATTCTGGTAGTAAAACACGTCCAGTCAGAGCCTATGCATTTGATGCGATTTTTGCTTATAACTTTAAAAACGTGCCGGGAAATTTGTCATTGGGCCTGCAAAGCGACTATTTTTCTGGTGGTAACTATCACAAAGATCACGGCGCGGTCAGAAATTTTGCTGTTCCCTATTTTACAACAGCAAACTATCAGGATATGACGCTATATCTGGCAACTTCCAATACAGTCAGTACAGGTCCTTTAATCACTTACAATCCAACCAAAAAAGCACTTGTCAAATTGCACGCACCTGTAATTTGGAGAGCCAATACCAATGATACGATTTACGGTGTCGGATTCAACTACCCTTTGCGTGACAATTATTCTGGTGGATTTGTTGGTGCAATTCCCCAGTTTACTCTTGCTTATGCAATTGCTCCCCATCTTGTTTTAACTGGAGACTTTGGCGGTGTTCTAGCCTCACAATCCATTAAAAAAGCTGGTGGCAATGATAGCGCTTTCCTTATGGAAACACTCGACTTCAGGTTTTAACCTTTTTCATTCTATACTTTACTTATTATTTTGTCGCTTATTTTTAATAATAAGCGACTTTTTTTATATATGGGTCTATGAAGTATCAATATTTCATTTAATTTTTTAACAACGTTAAAATCTCATCAAACTGTTCAAGGGATTTATAAAATATTTTTAAGGACCCACCTTTACCATCAAATTGAATTTTGACATTAAACCCTAATCTGCCACGCAAATCTTTTTCAAGTGACTCTATCTCAGGATCGATTGGCTTTTTTTTCAAGTGTAAATTTTTATTAACCGCTTTGGCATTTTTAACTAGGGCTTCTGTTTGTCTTACCGTTAAATCATCTTGAATAATTTCTTTTGCCGCTGATACAGGATCGGGATGCATAAGCAAGGCTCTTGCATGTCCTGGGGTTAATATCCCGTTTTTCAAATAATTTATAATTTCATCCGGCAATTGCAATAGGCGGATTATATTCGCAATATGTGAACGTGATTTACCCAATGCAGAAGATAACTCATCCTGAGTAAGGTTGAACTCATTTAATAATCTTGAAAAACCTTCAGCCTCTTCGATAATATTTAAATCCGTACGCTGTAAATTTTCCACTAATGCGACAGCCATTGCATCTTTGTCAGTAAAAGAGCAGATCCTAACCGGCACCTCATCAATCATGGCCAGTTGGGCAGCACGCCAGCGACGTTCCCCAGCAACAATTTGGTATTGACCCTTTTGGGTATCTTTTTCCTTAACCAGCAGAGGTTGTAAAATACCATGTTGCCTGATTGAGTCCGCCAGCTCTTGTAAAGCTTCAGGCTGCATAATTTGTCGAGGTTGAAAAGGACCAGGCTCAATTATGTCAATAGGTAAAATCTGCATTTTCAAATCTGAAATCCCAAGATCGGATCCGATATCTTTCTGATTATCCTCATCTTTAACCGACTCCCCCAATAAAGCGGCAAGTCCTCTTCCCAAACGAATTTTACCCTGATCCCTTTTCTTACCCTTCATATTTCCTACCCTCAAATTAAGCAAATCGACGATTCAATTCCTTAGCCAAGTTTATATAGGCTTGCGCTCCAGTTGATTTAGGATCATACACCATTATTGGCTTTCCATAACTTTGTGCCTCTGAAATACGGATATTGCGTGGAATAACTGTTTTACAGACCTTATCCCCAAAAAAATTCCTGGTATCTTCAGCGACAAGCTCTGAAAGTCTGTTGCGTTTGTCATACATCGTTAAAACAATTGCCTTTATATCCAGATCAGGATTTACCTTTTTCTGCAAATATGTAACCGTTTTAACCAGATGACTTATTCCTTCAAGTGCCAGAAATTCACATTGCAACGGAACAATAACACCAGTAGCAGCCGCCAAGGCATTTACCGTTAACAGTCCTAGGCTTGGAGGACAGTCAATCAAAATATAATCATATATACCTATAAATTGCTTAATTGCCTCCTTGAGCCGAAATTCACGTTTTTCAATATCAATCAACTCAAGCTCTGCAGCCGCAAGGTTGCCATCAGCTGTAATCAACGATAATCCTGGAATCATGGACTCCTTGATCATTCCATCAACCACTTTGCCATTAATTAATAAATGATAGGTTCCTTTATCACGATCTCCATATTCAATTCCCAATGCAGTTGAACTATTTCCTTGAGAATCAAGATCAATTAATAGAACCTTCTTTTTCCCAGCGAATGCTGTGGCAAGATTAATTGCTGTCGTTGTTTTACCCACCCCACCTTTTTGGTTTGCAATTGCCAAAATATAAGTATTTTTTGATTTTGTCTTTTTAAGCGCCATTTTATTCAACACGTTCAAATTGATTAATCTTAACTATTACCCCATCGGCATTCGTTTGACTGGAAAAGGTTTTATAATTTATTTTCCAATTCTTTTGTGCCTCTTCAATTTCCAGATTAACAGACCGGCCTTTCAAAAATAAACAATAACCATTTTTATTTAAAATATTTTTTGAAAATTCCAAAAGCTGAGTCAATGAAGTCAATGCCCTTGCTGTCACAACATCTGCACTGATAGTATTCACATTTTCAATCCTCTGGCAAAGCACAGTTGCTTGTGTTTGGGTCTGTCGCAGAACTTCCCTTAAAAAAATTGTCTTTCTCTTATCGGATTCAATCAATATTACAGGAATTTCTGTTGACAATGCCAGGATCAGGCCGGGAAATCCTCCACCTGATCCAAGATCAGCAATAGATTTTACAGATGAATCAAGATACCGAATCAATTGAAAGCTATCATGCACATGACGTTTCCAGACCTGATCCATACCCTGTTGCGATACCAAATTTATTTTTTTGTTCCATTGCTGAAGCAAAGAGATATAAATTTCCATTTTCTCTATTGTTTCACGTGAAACACTCTTCAAAAACGGATAATTTTTCATATAACCGTCAAGATTCACAACAATTATCCTTTTCCCCTTTTTGCGGGGTTCGGATATATGCCAATATGGCCATCAATGCAGAGGGTGTTACCCCCGGTATCCTTTGGGCAGCACCAAAAGAAACAGGGCGAACCGCTTCTAGACGTTCCTGCATTTCACGACTTAATCCGCCAATTTTCCTATAATCAAGATCCAATGGCAAATTGATTCTGGACTCCTGGTCAAGCTGCCTGATTTCCCTGGCCTGTTTAACAAGGTAACCTTCATAACGGGCCTCGGTACGAATATATTGTTGAACTCTTGATGTTAATTGATGAAACCAAGGAGCGACTTTCTCAATTACCTCCTCAGAAGGGCATAATGATAAAATTTCAAATAATGACCGCCAGCGTCCATCGGACGAAATCTGCATTCCATAACCATTCAGGGTTTTAGGCAGGTATTTCTCTCCCTTCGCTCTCTGAACAGAATTTTTGATATGATCTATATCCTGAAGATATAAAGCCAATCGTTCAGCCCCCAAACACCCCAACTGTTCAGCCAAAGGGGTTAACCGTATATCTGCATTATCTGCCCGTAAAGTCAAGCGATATTCTGCCCGTGAGGTAAACATACGATAAGGTTCGGTCACCCCTTGCGTTGTCAGGTCATCTATCATGACACCAATATAACCCTGGCTACGATCAATTGTAATTTTTTCTGATCCAGAAGCATGATTTGCGGCATTAATTCCAGCCAACAAACCCTGAGCTGCGGCTTCCTCATACCCTGTTGTACCATTGATTTGTCCGGCAAGAAACAATCCGGAAAAATTTGGCAATTCCAGGGTCGGATTCAAGGATCTCGGATCAATATAATCATATTCCACGGCATAACCTGGCCTGACAATCACGGCATTTTCCAGACCTGGAATTGAATGAACCATTCGTTCCTGAACATCTTCTGCAAGACTGGTTGATATTCCATTCGGATAAACCAAATCCCCACCTTCATGTCCAGGCAATGCTTCAGGCTCAATAAAAATCTGATGACGCTCCCGATCAGCAAAACGGACAATTTTATCCTCGATTGACGGACAGTAACGAGGTCCTTTTCCAGTAATTGCACCCCCATAGACTGCAGAAGTATGAATATTATCCCTTATTATCCGATGCGTTTCAGGAGTGGTCGCAGTTATCCGGCAGGAAACAAATTCATTAAAAGCGTTATCAGTCAATCGGCTAAAAAACTCGGGAGATTCATCCCCCTTATCTTCTGTCAACCGCTCCATATCGATACTTGATCGCAACAGCCTTGGAGGGGTTCCTGTTTTTAAGCGACCCATACGCAGTCCCATCGCCTCCAATCGGTTTCCCAATATTGTGGCAGGTTTATCTCCAACTCTTCCAGCTGGCTGACTTTTATTGCCAACATGGATAACTCCACGCAAAAAAGTTCCCGTCGTTAAGACAACCGCTCCTGACAGAAATTCACGACCATCCTCGCAAATAACACCACATATTTTATTGCCAATATCGACATTGAGATCAGCAACCGCACCCTCCACAATAGTCAGATTACTTAATTCTTTTAAAAATTGTTGAACCGCATTACGATATAACATCCGATCAGCCTGAGCCCTAGGTCCATGTACTGCTGGACCTTTGGAACGATTAAGCAGCTTGAAATGAATACCCGCCCGATCCGCTGCTTTTGACATGATACCATCAAAAGCATCAATCTCCCGAACAAGATGTCCCTTGCCTATTCCACCAATTGCCGGATTACATGACATGATCCCAATCGTGTTAAGAGAATGGGTCAGCAATAAAGTTCTTGCCCCCATCCGGGCAGAAACTGCAGCCGCTTCACTTCCAGCATGTCCTCCACCAACGACAATTACATCGTATTTTACATTTATCATTAATCTTTTCTCAACTCGACCTTACTTACCGATACAAAATTGACCAAATATGGTATCCAACAGATCCTCCACACCTACAGCACCAGTTAGTCTACCCAAACTCTGCATAGCTAACCGCAATTCTTCACCACGCAATTCAGCCCATTCCATTTCTTGAGCTTTTTGCAAATGTTGAACACATTCTGTTATACCCAATCGATGTCTTACTCGTGTTAAAGGGGGTGGCCCCTGACGGGATATTAATTCTTTGGTTTTCTGAATCAATAAACTTTTGAATTTATCCATCCCCTCACCCGATTTGACGCTGATTAACACGGTTTTATCTGACTGACTTAATAATGTTTCACGTGAAACATTTAAATCAATTTTTGTTCGAACCAACAGATCACAAGATAATTCAGGGCAATCATTTTTATCCGCAGCATCCATCAAACACATTACATAATCTGCATTTTGAGCGATCTTGTAGGCTCGCTTTATCCCCTCTTTTTCAATTTCATCTTCTGTTTCACGTAACCCTGCGGTATCCACCAAGGTTACAGGAACATCACCCAATACTACCCTGACCTCAATAACATCGCGTGTTGTTCCAGCCTGTTCGGTCACAATCGCCGCATCACGGTCAGCCAAATAATTCAATAAACTAGATTTTCCAGCATTTGGTGGCCCCACAATTGCAAAGGTCAGTCCTTTTCTCAAACGTTCCCCTCGTCCTTGATCATTCAGATGGTCAATCATTTCAGAATGCAAATCAACGATTATCCTCTTCACATTCTCCTCAATCTCTTGCGGCAAATCCTCATCCGGGAAATCAATTAATGCCTCTTGAAATGCCAGCACTTCGCGCAATTGTTTTGCCCAGCCATGATACAGGTCACTTAATCCACCTTCCGTTTGTTCCAAAGCCTGTTTTCTTTGCGCCTGCGTTTCCGCCTCAACAAGATCGGCAATACCTTCCGCCTGTAATAAATCAATTCGGCCATTCAAAAACGCTCGCTTGGTGAATTCACCTGCCTGGGCAGGAATGGCACCATAAGAAACCAATACCTCCGCAACAGCATCAACCACAGCAGGACCTGCATGCAAGTGCAGTTCTGCACTATCTTCACCCGTATAACTATTAGGCCCCGGGAACCACAGCAGCAAAGCCTCGTCCAGTAATTCTTTCTGACCCTCCTGAATTTTCCATAATTTACGAACCGACGCCAAACGTGGTTGCGGCACTTGATGACACATTCTGTGTAAAATAGAATAAGTTAAAGGCCCACTCAAACGCATGATCGCAACAGCACCCCTGCCCATTGCAGTTGCCAAGGCAAAAATTGTCGTATTTGAATTTAATGAAATATTTTCCATACAATATTAACTTATCTACTTAAGATATATATTTTTTATATGGTCGTAACATAAAAAAATCTTTTAATACATACGAAAAGATAAATTCATTCATATAAAATCAATTTTCTTCAAATCAATAAACTAAATATTACTACACACATCATTGTACGCTACCTATAATAATTATAATTATGCAACTACATTGAAGGGATATAATATGCGTGACCTAACAGATAATGAAATTAACAATGTATCAGGTGCCGCTTCATTTACCGCAATTGGTTCGTTAATTGGTTCTCGAATTGGTAATAGACTAAATCAGCTAAGTAAAAATATCTCTGGAAAAGAACCAGAGAAATCATATATAACAGGTGCAATAAATATAGGTTATGGAATCGGTGAATTTCTGGATAATCTTAATAATCGATCTGTTTGGGGGGATGCATGGAATAACACTCAAACAGGTATCACTCAACTTATTAATGCAGCCGTGACGAATAGTCTTAATGATCTGAAGATTTTACTTCCCGCTTAAATTTTAGAGACAATCCCCAATAGAATAAATTGATAAATAAAATAAATTATCTTAATTTTGTAAATTGCTACATTTACAGAAATAAATTTCAGATTTTTATAACACCATGGGTTTTATATCTTTTCATTCTCCAGTCGGTGATCTTAGTATCGCTGAAAATGATAATCTTATCGTCTCAATTGATTGGGGCTGGGGTAGTCTTGAAGAAAAAACACCCTTATTGGAGGAGGCAAAAAACCAGATTGCCGCGTATTTCAATGGTAAACTAAAAAAATTTGATTTACCCATTCTATCGCCTGGAACAGCCTATCAACAACAAGTCTGGGAATTTTTGCAAACTATTCCCTTTGGTACGACAAAATCCTATTCCGAACTCGCCAAAATAATAGGAGGAAGTGCCCGTTCCATTGGAAATGCAAACGCCGCAAATCCAATTCCCATTATCATTCCATGTCATCGTGTCATTGGTAAACGAACTTTAGGTGGATATTCTGGAGGGGAAGGGATTAAAACCAAAGAATATTTATTGAATATTGAAAAATTATTTAACACACCTTAATCAATATCTCTATAATTCAGGAAATATAATAAATACATAGGATTTATTATATTTCCTAATGTTCAATACTTTTTACGATCAAGTATTCATAGCATCAAAAAAATCTTGATTGTTTTTGCTGTATTTCAACTTATCAAGCAAGAAATCCATTGCATCCATCGTTCCCATTGGCGCCAAGATACGACGAAGCACCCAAATTTTTGACAAGCTCGAACGATCCACCAATAGCTCCTCCTTACGGGTACCGCTTTTAGTAATATCAATCGCAGGAAAGGTTCGTTTATCAGCAAGCTTACGATCAAGAACAAGTTCAGCGTTACCGGTTCCCTTAAATTCCTCAAAAATAACCTCATCCATACGACTACCCGTATCGATCAGTGCCGTTGCGATAATGGTTAAGGAACCACCCTCTTCAACATTACGCGCTGCACCAAAGAAACGTTTTGGACGTTGCAACGCATTGGCATCCACACCGCCAGTCAGAACTTTACCTGATGAAGGAACAACAGTATTGTAAGCCCGAGCCAATCGCGTAATGGAATCAAGCAAAATCACAACATCGCGTTTATGTTCAACCAGTCTTTTTGCTTTCTCCAAAACCATTTCCGTAACCTGAACATGACGATGCGCAGGTTCGTCAAAGGTTGAGGAAACAACCTCACCTTTGACTGAACGAATCATATCCGTAACCTCTTCCGGACGTTCATCAATCAGAAGAACAATTAAGACAACCTCGGGATGATTGGTTGAAATTGCTGTTGCTATATTCTGCAACATCACGGTTTTACCCGTTCTCGGCGGGGCAACGATAAGCGCACGCTGCCCCTTACCAATGGGTGTTACCAAATCAATAACTCTGGGTGTAAAATCCTTATTTGGATTCTTGCTTTCCATTAATGATGGAATTTCCATCTGTAACCGTTCATTTGGAAATAGGGGGGTCAAATCATCAAAATTGATACGATGACGAACCACTTCCGGATCCTGATAATTGATTGTATCAACTTTCAGCAAGGAAAAATAACGCTCCCCATCTTTTGGAGCGCGTATTTCACCAGAAACAGTATCCCCTGTCCGCAAACTAAAACGGCGTAACTGTGCGGGAGAAACATAAATATCATCCGGTCCTGGCAGATAATTGGATTCAGAGGAACGTAAATATCCAAAACCATCTGGTAGAATTTCCAGAGTTCCCTCTCCATAAATAGCTTGATTGTTCTCAGCAAGCTTTTTAAGGATGGCAAACATCATATCTTGTTTACGGAGTGAGGACGCGTTTTCAATCTGCAAACTTTCTGCATAATTGAGCAGTTCTGCTGGAGATTGCGCCTTGAGTTCGGCAAGTTGCATAGATGGAGGCTCTATATAATAGAAAATTAAATCATATAAATAAGGAAAGGAAATATGGCGATCAAATACTTAAACATTTTACCAAATTGTATATTGATCCTTTATTCATACATTTCAAAACAAAAACGTAAAAATAAAATACACATTTCATACGAAGGAAATTTTGATATATATATATCAAATATAAGATTGGATTTATAGATAAAAAGATCAAAAACGTCAAGAACTTTAATTTTTAAATAAAATTGAAAAATAACTATTTTTTTTTCAAAAAGCCATTTAAGTTACAATTCCATTTATTTGCTGTAAAATCCAGAATCATTTAAACTCAACCAAACGATAATTTTGTTGATTTTTTATTTCAATCAAGTTTTTAGGAGAGAAACGTGGGGTCCCAAACAGGTTCATCCTTTAATAGTTTAAGACAGGGTCCTGATGAACATGGACATTTTGGAAAATATGGGGGAATGTTTATTGCCGAAACACTTGTCCCTTTAATCCTTGATTTGCAAAAAGCTTATCAATCCATTCAGAAAGATCCTGAATTCCAAAATGAATTGACCTACTATTTAAAAAACTATGTTGGAAGACCCAGCCCATTATGGTTTGCAAAACAATTAACAAATCTTGCCAATGGTGCAAAAATCTACCTGAAACGTGAGGATCTCAACCATACGGGGGCCCATAAAATTAATAATGTCATGGGTCAAATCTTGCTGGCCAGACGCATGGGCAAAACACGCATAATCGCTGAAACCGGAGCTGGCCAACATGGTGTTGCAACAGCCACAGTCTGTGCACTATTTAATATGGAATGTGTAATCTATATGGGCAAGGTTGACATTGAACGTCAGAAACCAAATGTTTTCCGCATGGAACTGTTGGGCGCAAAAATCATTCCTGTCACCGCTGGCAATGCCACATTAAAAGACGCCATCAATGAGGGGTTAAGAGACTGGGTAACAAATGTTCATAACAGCTATTATCTTATGGGTACAGCTGCCGGACCTCATCCTTATCCCATGATGGTCAGAGATTTTCAATGCATTATTGGCAATGAAGCCAAAAAACAGGTTTTGGAAGCGGAAGGGAAGTTACCCAATAAAATTATTGCTGCAATAGGCGGCGGATCAAATGCAATTGGTATTTTTCACCCTTTTCTGGATGATCCTACCGTATCCCTAATTGGTGTTGAAGCGGGAGGAAAGGGGCTGGATAGTGGAAAAACCGCAGCCTCTATTGAACGGGGATCATCAGGGGTATTGCATGGTAACCGTACGTATCTGTTACAAGATGATGATGGTCAAATTACTGAACCTTACAGTATCAGTGCCGGACTGGATTATCCCGGAGTGGGTCCTGAACATTCCTGGTTACATGATCTGAAACGAGTGGAATATGTTGCCATCAATGATGATGAAGCAGTTGACGCATTTCAGAAATGCACAACCAAAGAGGGAATCATCCCGGCCCTAGAAAGCTCTCACGCTCTTGCTCATGCATTGAAAATTGCTCCTGCCATGAAGTCAGAAGATATCATCATTGTCAATCTATCGGGTCGAGGCGATAAGGATATTGATAATATCGCAAATTATTTAGGAGTAAAATTATGAGCCGTATTGCCACCTGTTTCAAAACTGTTAGACAAAAAAAACGTGGAGCTTTTATTCCTTATATAGAATCTGGTGACCCTGATTACCAAACCGCCTTAAATATTCTAAAGGCCATGCCATATGCAGGCGCGGATCTGATTGAAATTGGTATCCCCTTTAGTGATCCCATGGCAGATGGTCCAACAGTTCAGGCAGCTGCCAACCGTTCGTTAAAAGCCGGAACCAATATGCAAAAAACATTGCAAATGGTTCGGGATTTTCGTCAGGACAACCAAACAACCCCTATCATTTTAATGGGATATGTTAATCCAATCGAACATTATGGATACGAACGTTTTTGTCAGGATGCCGAACAGGCTGGTGTTGACGGTCTAATCATTGTTGATATGCCTCATGAGGAATTAGGCTGTATTCTACCATATGCGGGAAAACATCATCTTGATGTTATTCGACTGGTAACCCCGGTCACTCCCAAAAACCGTTTGGAAAAAATTCTTAAAGATGCCAGTGGTTTTATCTATTATGTCAGTATTACGGGAGTGACAGGCACCAAAACCGCGTCCCAGAAAGATCTGGAAAAAACCATTCCCATCATTCGTTCCGTTTCCGACCTCCCTATCGCAATCGGGTTTGGAATTTCAACAGCTGAACATGTTCAAAACGCTATAAAACATGCAGATGCTGCCGTTGTTGCCTCAGCTTTATTAAAAACACTGGAATCAACCTTAAATCAGGACTATCATTCTACTGATACAACCATTGAAAAAGTTATCCAGCATGTTGCGCTCCTGTCAGCGAATACCCTGTAAAACAGGTTTATAAATTAATCATCATCAATGAAAGATCAGTTATGAGTTGGCTTACGGAATATGTACGTCCCAGAATTCAAGGATTTTTAAAAAAAGATATACCTGATAATCTGTGGACCAATTGCGATGCCTGTGATCAAATGCTGTTAATCAAGGATTTACAAAAAAACATGAATATCTGTCCGCATTGTGGACATCATATGCGTGCATCTGTGAAACAGCGTTTGGAATGGACTTTTGACCAGGATTCCTATACTTGCATAGAGCTCCCCAAAATGCCTGTAGACCCCTTAAATTTCAGGGATAAAAAACGTTATACCGATCGACTAAAGGAAAACCGCGCAAAATCACAACTTGAAGAATCAATTGCCGTCGCACATGGTACCATTCTGGAACAAAAAGCAGTGGTGGCCGTTATGGCCTTTGAATTTATGGCAGGCACAATGGGGGCCGCCTTTGGTGAGGGTTTCCTTGCGGCAACCCGTCTTGCCCTTTTACAACAATCCCCTTTAATCATATTTACCGCATCAGGGGGGGCCAGAATGCAAGAGGGAATGATTAGCCTTATGCAGATGCCCCGTACCGTCATCGCTGTTGAAATGCTGAAAGAGGCCAAAATTCCCTATATCGTCGTCTTTACCAATCCAACAACAGGCGGGGTGACTGCTTCCTTTGCAATGTTGGGGGATATCCACATCGCAGAACCCAATGCATTAATCGGATTTGCAGGTCCACGTGTTATTGAAAATACTGTTCATGAAAAATTGCCAGAAGGATTTCAACGGTCAGAATATCTTCTTGATCACGGCATGATTGACATGGTTATTAAAAGAACAGATATGCGAGAAACGCTTGCCAATCTCATCAGCCTGTTATGTAACACAAATACACAAACATCCTAGCTTTTATGAATTCTCCTGTTTTAACCGAATTTACTGGACGCTCAGGCCAAATACTCGAGCGACTTAACAAACTATATCCCTCTTTGATTGATCTATCCCTCAATCGATTGAAACGGTTGCTAAACGATCTGGGAAATCCAGAGCGGCATCTTCCCCCAACAATTCATGTGGCCGGTACGAATGGAAAAGGCAGCACCTGTTCCTTTTTGCGTGCCATAGGCGAAAAAGCGGGATGGAATGTTCATGTTTCAACTTCACCCCATCTGATCAATGTCACAGAACGTTTTCGAATTTCAGGCCATCTGGTTGATGAAGCAGAATTATCAGATACCTTGTCCTACATTGAAAAAGTTAATAATCAACAACCCATCACAGTTTTTGAAGTTCTAACAGCCACCACTTTTTGTCTATTCGCGAAATATCCAGCTGATCTGGCAATTATTGAAGTAGGATTGGGTGGACGCTTTGATGCAACAAATGTCATATATCCCATTGCCAGCACCATCACCTCCATCTCAATGGATCATGAAGCTTTTCTTGGCAACAGTCTTGTAAAAATTGCTAGGGAAAAGTCTGGAATCATCAAAAAATCCATACCTGTTATAACTTATAATCAATCCCCAGAAGTATTGAACATTTTACAGGAAGAAGCTCAAGCCAAGAATGCCCCACTTTTTATCCAGGGAAAAAACTGGACTATTGAAAGACAAGGGGATTATCTTGTCTATAATGATTCCAAGGGAACGCTTCAATTACCTCTACCCAGTCTAATGGGATTTCATCAGGTTAATAATGCAAGTTTGGCGATTGCCACTTTACGTGCAACCCAACTTGCCGTGCCAGAATATGCATGGCAAGGTATTGCAGAGGCACAATGGCCGGCACGTTTGCAACGCTTACAAGGAACATTGACCAAATATATCACTTCAGAAACAGAGTTGTGGCTGGATGGAGGACATAATGCCGATGCTGGGCAAATCCTTGCCCGATTTATAAAGTCTAAATGGCAGGATAGACCCCTTCATCTCATTGTTGGCATGAAAAACAATAAAGATTCCAATGCATTTCTTGCCCCTCTTATCCCGTTATGCACCTCTATACAGGCTGTGGTTGAACCTGATCAACATATGGCCATGTCCATTGATAATATTATCCAGGCTTCTAAAAATCATGCCATTAGCGGTGGAACAATTAAGAATGCTTTAATTCATCTTCAACAAACAGAAAAAAAAACTTACAGAGTCCTTATTTGTGGAAGTCTTTACTTAGCAGGAAGTGTTTTACGTCAAGATGGATGGAAACCTGTTTAAGGCTTATTTATATAACTATTTATAATTAATCTTTTATTTTCTTTTAAAGATATGTTTTTTACTTTTAGTACAACTATACTTTACCAGAAATAGCCCAAATAAGGCCATTTCTTGCTTGATATTTCATATCTCCTGAAACCATATTAAAAAAATAAAATTAAATAAATAAAATATTCCTTCAGGAGATTACTAATGAACACCCAGCCTACAACCTATGATCTTTTAATTGTTGGTGGTGGCGTCAATGGAACAGGTATTGCTCGCGATGCAGCAGGACGAGGATTAAAAGTTTTACTCGTTGAGAAAGATGATCTGGCAAGCCATACTTCTTCTGCAAGCACAAAACTAATTCATGGCGGATTGCGTTATCTTGAATATTATGAATTTCGCCTGGTTCGGGAGGCCTTACAGGAACGTGAACGTCTTCTTAATTTGGCCTCTCATATTATACGTCCTCTTGAATTTGTTCTTCCTCATCGAAATTCCATTCGACCAGCCTGGATGATTCGAATCGGATTATTTTTATATGATCATTTGGCAAGCCACCCAAAATTGCCTAACTCCAAATTAATCTCATTACAAACCTCTCCATATGGACAACCTTTACGAAATGACATCAAAAAAGGCTTCACCTATGCAGATTGCGCCGTTGATGATAGCCGTCTTGTTGTATTAAATGCAAAAGGGGCCTCTATGCTGGGTGCCGACATTCGTACTCAAACAAAATTTGTGGATGCCAAACGCTCAACAAATGAATGGAGTGCAACAATCCAAGATAATAAAACCCAGAAAAAAACAACCATAACAGCAAAAGTAATTGTGAACGCAGCCGGACCATGGGTTGCAGAACTTTTACAAGACAAACTGCATGTTCAAAGTAAAATGAATGTTCGGCTTGTCAAGGGCAGTCATATTGTTGTCAAAAAACTTTATGAAGGTCCTCAAGCCTATATTCTACAAAATGATGACAAACGGATTGTATTTGCCATTCCCTACCACGAAGAATTCACATTGATTGGCACAACAGATATTTCCTGGGATCAATCTCCAGATATTTTACCTGGGATTAATGAAAATGAAACCGAATATCTATGTAAATCGGTGAACGATTATTTCAATAAGAACATTGCTCCAAAAGATGTAATCTGGAATTATTCTGGCGTTCGTCCATTATATGACGATGCTTCCAGCAATGCTTCAGCAGTAACCAGAGATTATCACCTCGATTTGAATGAGGAAAACAGTCAGGCACCTTTACTCTCAATCTTTGGCGGGAAAATTACAACCTATCGCCGTCTTGCAGAACATAGCATGGAAAAACTAGCCAAGTTTTTCAAATATACCCGCCAAAATTGGACGGACAAAGAACCTTTGCCAGGTGGAAATATTACCGATGGCAATTTTGATTTATTTTATAAAGATTTTCGCAATACTGTTTCCTTCCTTGATGAAATCACTGCCAAACGCATTGCACACAGTTATGGAACAGATGCCATAAACATTATTCACAATGCCAAAAGCAAGACGGATATGGGTATTGATTTTGGCCATGGTTTGACACAACATGAAGTTGATTACCTTGTCGAAAAGGAATGGGCCATGACTGTAGAAGACATTTTATGGAGAAGAACAAAACTGGGATTATATTTCACCCAAGAAGAGCAAGGAAAACTGGCTCAATATTTACAAAAGTCTCAATAACCTCCCCCCCAGAAAGTCAATAACATATGCAAAATACAAAAAATCTTATAGGAGAGCTCATTTCTGAAGCGATTGCAGTTACAATTATCATATTTATTGGTTGTTCAGCAGCAGCAATGCTTCTTATGTATGATCCAAGTCCTTATCAAAATGCCTATTGGGGTGTTGCGATCTCCTGGGGATTAAGTGTAACTTTCGCGATCTATGTTACTGGCAGCATAAGTGGCACCCATGCCAATCCTGCTGTAACACTAGCCCTTGCCTTATTCCGGAATTTTTCCTGGAAAAAAGTCCCCGCCTATATAATCGCCCAGGTTTTTGGCGGGATTTGCGGTGCAGTTCTTGTTTATTGCATGTATTATTCAGTTATTGACCATTATAATGTTGTCCATCACCTGACCCGCCCATTGGGCGGTGGGGCTGGTGTTTTTGTCACATCACCCGGATTAACAGTCACACCTATCCATGCTTTTTTTAACGAAATCCTTTTAACTGCATTTTTGGTTTTCAGTATTTTTGCCATTACTGATGAATACAATACCATTGCCCCACAAGCAAACAGTGGTGCACTGATTATCGGTTTTGTAGTTGCTGCTATTGGTGCATCGGCAGGATATCTTGAAGGATGGGCGATCAATCCCGCACGTGATCTTGGTCCTAGAATATTCATCTATTTGGCTGGCTGGGGACCTTCTGCCTTTCCTGGTTTACCCTCTTATTGGTGGGGTCCTATTTTCGGCCCACTCCTAGGCGGTGTCATGGGTGGAGGTGCCTATCAATTATTCATTAAACCCTTTTTATCTCGTACATCATAACCTAATTACAAAGCGGATATAATTTCCATGAATAAAGCTCATTATATTATTGCCCTTGACCAGGGCACAACATCTACACGTTCAATTATCTTCAACACACGGGGCCAAGAAATATCGCTCAGCCGACATGAATTTACCCAGCATTATCCTCAACTTGGATGGGTTGAACATAATCCGGAGGACATCTGGAGTGATACTGTATATACAATTAAAAACGCCATTGCCAAAGCTTCCCTTGAAGGTAAAACCAGTAAAATTGCCGCCATAGGCATTACCAACCAACGTGAAACAGTTGTTATCTGGAACCGTAAGACGGGCAAACCTGTTTACAATGCCATCGTATGGCAGGATCGACGGACAGCAAATTCATGCAGAGCTTTAAAGGAAGAAGGGCTGGAAAAAACAATCTATGAAAAAACAGGCTTACTTCTTGACCCCTACTTCTCCGCGACAAAAATTGCCTGGATATTGGATAACATCCCAAATGTAAGATCTGAAGCAGAACGCGGTGAACTGGCTTTTGGTACAATTGACAGTTTCCTTTTATGGCGTCTAACTGGCGGCAAAGTTCACGCAACAGATGCAACCAATGCCAGTCGAACCCTGCTGTTTAATATACAAACACAATCATGGGATCCGGAACTACTCAAAATCTTTAATATTCCCGCCTCTATTTTACCTGAGGTAAAAGATAACAGTACTTTGTTCGGCACAACAGACCCTGCCTTGTTTGGTAATTCAATTCCCATTATGGGAATGGCGGGGGATCAGCAAGCCGCATTAATCGGTCAAGCCTGTTTTGAACCCGGCATGGTTAAGGCAACCTATGGCACGGGATGCTTTATGCTGTTAAACACAGGGGACAAAATCGTAACCTCCCAAAACCGCATGCTCACAACAACGGCCTATCGCCTAAATGGTAAACCAACCTATGCACTTGAAGGATCCATCTTTGTTGCTGGTGCTGCAATCAAATGGTTAAGGGATGGTATCGGAATCATCACCCATGCCTCACAAACCAATGATATGGCAACCAAGGTTAACGACAACCATGAAGTATATATGGTTCCAGCCTTTGTCGGATTAGGTGCCCCCCATTGGGAACCTGATGTCAAGGCAATCATTACTGGATTAACCTTCAATGCGACAGCTGCCCATATAGCCCGTGCCGCACTAGAATCCATTGCCTATCAGACCTATGATCTTGCCGAGGCAATGAAAAAGGACAGTCTTGAAGAAATTTCATCCATCCGTGTTGATGGCGGAATGTCAGCGAATGACTGGTATTGTCAATTCCTGGCCAGTATTATGAATACAACCGTCGAACGACCCGCTTATATTGAAACAACCGCAATGGGAGCTGCCTATCTTGCTGGTCTTGGGTGCGGTATATGGAACAATATCGAAGATATTACGACCAACTGGTCCGAAGGTAGCACTTTCAAACCGGCAATGGAACAAGCAGAACGGGAAAGAAAACTCAAAGGTTGGCGACTAGCCTTTAAAAAAGCTTTACTGAAAGAATAATTTTTTCTCATGCCTTTATCCTTATAAAGGCATTTTTCATTTTTTATTATTGGGAATTGAGATACAAACCAGACATAAAAAAATTAAACCAATTCCTAACCAGCCAAAACCTGAAAATTTTTCCCCTACAATTATTACGGCAAGAAATGTTGCAATAACAGGTTCCAACAAGGTTATCAAAGTTGCCATGCTTGTTGGAACAAAGGACAAGCCGTAACCAAAACAAAGATAACCAATAAACATGGGAATAGTCGCCATATAAATTCCAACAGATAAATTGCTCCATGAATTCAAATATGTTCCGCCCGTTATCAATAAAACTGGTAACAGCAAAAGACCACCAACCCCGAAAATACTTCCCATCGCTGCCTTTGATGGAATTTCATGATGTATCAAATGTCTTGCAACCCATGTATAGAATGCATAGGTAAACCCTGCCAACAATCCCAATAAAATACCCAGACTGATTCTTGCAAAGGATATTGGGCTATATAAGGTATGTTGGGCAGAAAAACAGAGCAAGATGATACCTGATACTCCCATAAAGGCACCAATAACCCATTGTAGGGTGACTTTGAAATGATCCATTATGTTTTCAAGTACAGCGGAAAAAAATGGTGCTGAACCAATTGAAACAACTGTTCCAACCGTAATACTGGCAACCCGCATCGAACCATAAAAAGCCAAAGGGTAAAACATAACGGCAAGGGCACCCAATATAATCCAACCTTTTTGACTATATAATTTCCCCTGATAATTTTTTAGACATGGCAAGGCAATCACTGATTGCAACAACCCACCGATACCCATAGCACCTGACCCAATCGCAAGCGCACTCACTTCAGGTGCAAATTGAGCGGCAACCCCTGTTGTCCCCCATAAAACAGAAGCCATTAAAATAGAGATTATCCCTATATATTTTTTTCCAATATTCATATCCGTTTTTTTACCGATAACTGATTGATTTTACTATCCATTGCAATTCGGCACCTGTTCAATACAATTTTTCAAAATAAAAATAAAATTCATATGGATAAAAAAAAGAGATTATCCTCTTCAGATAATCTCTAATCGCAAACCGATTTAATTCATAATAAATTTATTGTTTGCTCTTATCTACCTGAGTGTTCAATTTCTTTCCATTGGATTGATAGGTCTGAAAAGCATTTTCTGCACTCCATCCTCCTCCCAACGTTCTGTATAAAGTTGAAAGACTCTGCATATATTGAAGACGTGCCTGAATAGATGAAACTTGGGCGGTCAATAATGTTCTTTGCGCTGTTAATGTGCTGATATAACTATCAATTCCATTTCTGAACCGGGCATAGGACAAACGGTAATCTGTCTGGCTTGCCTTGACATTGTCAGATTCAGCTTTCCACTTTTCTTTTAATGTTGTTCTGGCTGCCAAAGCATCAGCAACTTCCTTGAAAGAAGATTGTATCACTTTCTGATAATGAGCGGCGGCGGCACGTACTTTAGCTTTTGCTGTTCTCAATTGTGCCAGATTTTGCCCCTCATCAATTACAGGTACGGTAATTTTCGGCATAAATGTATAAGCCGCAGAATAAGGCCCAAACATTTGTGCAAAAGTTGCTCCTGCCGTACTGCCTGATGTTGTTAGCTGAATGGATGGAAAAAAAGCAGCTCTGGCATATCCAACATTCGCATTGGCTTCTTTAAGCTGATGTTCTGCCAATAAAATATCCGGACGACGTTCGAGAAGATCCGATGGCATACCCGACGCCACCTCTGGCATTGAAACAAAATTATCCAGAGAGGGATTAGGACCGGCCTTTTGCAAGACAGATTGTGGAATAGGCTGACCAATCAACAAAGTAAGGCTGTTCAGATCATTGGCAACCGTTTTTTGATAAACCTGCTCCTGACTTCGGGCTTCTTGCAACAATTCTGTTGCTTGTGCCACAGCTTGGGCATTTTGTTGACCATAGGTATGCATTCCTTGAATTAATTGTAAATTCCTTTCACGATTATGCAAGCTTTCCTGAACAGTACGAAGACTGTCACAATCCGCAAGCCAGGCCATATATGTATTAGCAACCTCGCTAATCAACGAAATTTGCACAGATAAAGTACTCTCTACCTGCTGCAAGTAACTTTCCCTGGCCGCTTTCGTCAAACTCCGAACATGATCGAATATATCAATTTCATAATTTGATACACCAAATCCCGTTGATAATTGGTTCCAATGCGTATAGCCCCGCATACCGCCCAAGGTTTTTCCCGGACTCGTTTGATAGGAAGCCCCCGCAGAATAATTTACTGTTGGAAATAAATCACCTCTTTGACGCATGTAACTGGCATGGGAAGCCGTAATATTCTCGATTGCCTCACGTAAATCACGATTATTAGCCAGAGCCATGGAAATCAATTCGCTCAAGACTGGATCCCGGAAAAAAACCTTCCAACCGACATTATAGGCTTGTGGCAAATTTGAATCCTTGGGCAAGGGGGCCCCATAAGCGGGTCCCATTGGCCATTGCTGGGAAATTGATGCATCTGGGCGTTTATAATCTGGAACAAGATTACAGGAGGTCGTTGAAAATATCATTAAAGCTAAAGTCATGGATTTAAGCGTTGACCGAAATGACTTTCTTATTTTCATCATTATTTTACTCTCCTGTCTGTCCAGCGGTTGCATCAACATTCTTATTATTTAATGGATGAGGACGCACCTTGAATAATCCCAGAACGACAATAAAAAATACAGGGACAAAATAGAGGGCCAACAAAGTGGCTGTAATAACACCACCCACCACGCTTGTACCAATGGCCACGTGACTTGCAGCACCCGCCCCTTTTGCAATTGCCAGAGGAACAGTTCCGATCACAAATGCCAGCGAGGTCATCAGAATAGGCCGAATACGTTCACGTGCAGCCATTATCGCTGATTCCTCCAATGTTTTTGTACCAGTATCATAATGTTCCTTAGCAAATTCAACAATCAGGATGGCATTCTTGGCCGCAAGCCCCACGGTTGTTAACAACCCAACCTGGAAATAAATATCATTATCTATTCCACGCAGATAAACCGCTGCCGCCGCTCCAATAATTCCCAAGGGAACCACCAGGATAACGGAAAAAGGTATAGCCCAACTTTCATACAAAGCCGCCAATGATAAAAAGACTGCCAAAATAGAAACAGCATATAGTTTTCCGGCTTGTCCAGAGGACTTTTCCTGTTCATATGACATGCCCGTCCATTCATAGCCTATTCCCTTGCCAAGCTCATTTGCATAACCCTCAATGATTTTCATCGCTGTACCATTACTGATACCAGGAGCTCCCTGCCCCATGATTTCAAAAGATGGATAACCGTTATAGGTCTCCACTTTCTGAGGAGCCATTTTCCATTCACCATCAACAAACGAGGTCAAGGGAACCATCTTGCCATTATTATTCCGGACAAACCAACGCCTTAGATCATCAGGCTTCATTCGCGACTTGACATCTCCTTGTACAAACACGTGTTTTACACGGTCACGCAAGTTAAATAATCCCGCATCAGAAGATCCCAAAGCAATGGATAATGTTTGATTGATACTGTCAATACTAACCCCTTGGGCATGTGCTTTATCACGATCAATATTGAAATAATATTGCGGGGCAATAGGCAACCCATTCGGACGAACGGCAACGAGACGATGATCCGCACTGGCTTTTTTTAACAAAGCGTCCCTTGCCTTCATAAAGGTAATGGTATCCAGATGTCCACGATTTTGCAATTCAAAGTCAAACCCGGTTGACGAACCTAAATCCATAACGGGAGGCGGAAGAAATGCCAACACATTGGCGCCGGGGATAGAAGACAATGCATGCATCGCCCTTGTTGCGATAGCTTGAGCGGTTGCCCTGGAATCGCTGCCCCTTTCATCAAATTCTTTCAAACGGGCAACACCAAAAGCTGCACTCTGAGCCTGACCACCAAAATTGAACCCAATCGCCGTAAAAACAAACTTGATATATTTATTCTCATGCTTAACAAAGTAATCTGTCATTTTCCGGGTGACATTCGATGTCATTGCGGCTGAAGATCCAGGACTCAATGTTGCCTGCATGTAAACAACCCCTTGATCTTCATCAGGTAAAAACCCTTCGGGTAAAATATAAAAAACACATAATCCGGCAACCGTAATGAATACATAAATAATCATGGTTATACGTGAATGGTGAATCATATGCTTCACCCCTCGAATATACCCATCGACCATTTTATCAAACCCGTTATTAAATTTCGTAAAGAACCAACCGTGCTGTTCCTTTTTTTCCTTAGGTTTTAAAACCGTTGCACACAAAGCGGGGGTAAAAATCAATGCAATGACAACAGAAAGAGCCATCGCTGCAACAATGCTAATTGAGAATTGCCGATAAACCACCCCGGCAGAACCGCTGAAAAAAGCCATGGGAATAAAAACAATGGATAAAACAAGCGCAATACCAACCAGGGCCCCACTAATCTGATCCATGGAAATTTGAGTGGCCTTTTTAGGAGAACAATGTTCCTCCTCCATAACACGCTCAACATTTTCCACGACCACAATCGCATCATCCACAAGCAACCCGATGGCAAGCACCATAGCCAACATTGTCAAAGTATTGATCGAAAATCCAGCAAAAAACAGGATTGCGAATGTTCCCAACAAAACTACGGGAACGGCAATTGCAGGTACAAACGTCGCCCTAAAATTTTGCAAGAAAACATACATCACAACAATAACCAGCAAAATCGCAATAACAAGAGTTTCAACGACCTCTTCCATTGATTCAATAATATATGTCGAGGTATCTTGTGGATATAAATAGGTTGTATTTGCTGGAAAATACTTGGATAATTCTGCAATCTTATTATGAATATCTTTTGACAGCGCCAACTGGTTGGCCCCAGAAGCAAGCTTGACACCAAAAGCAGCAACAGGCTGATTGTTAATCATACCAATTGGCTGATAAGTCATTGGTCCCAATTCAACCCTGGCAACATCTTTCAATCGGATACGTGCACCGTTTACCTGTGTTTTAACAACTATATTCTGAAATTCCTCTGGTGTGACCAAACGTCTTACACCACCTGTATAAATATCAGAACGCTGGTTAGGCAAAGCTGGCAATTTTCCAAATTCACCCAAAGGCTGTTCCGAGTTCTGGGAACCAATTTCATTCATCACATCCGTTGCATTAAGCTGATAATCATGCAGCTTATCTGGATCCAACCAGACACGCATCGCATATTCTGATGAAAAGGCTGTATAATCTCCCAACCCGTTCAATCGGGTAACGGGATTCTGTATATCACTTGCCAATAAATCTCCCAGAGCTCCCTCATCCATGGATTGATCAGAAGATTGAACGGCAAAAAACATCATGTAACTTTTATTGGATTTCGAAATACGAATTCCTTGCAACGCAACCGTTGATGGTAACAATGAACGGGCAACATCAATACGGTTCAATACTTGAACCTGTGCAATATCCGGACTGGTACCCTGTGCAAAGGTGAGGGTAACCAATGCGGTTCCATCAGCATTAGCGGAAGTGGAAATATATTCTAGGTTATCCAAACCGTATAGATTTTGACTGATTGGATCAACAACCGTTCTTTGAACCGTATCTGCGGTAGCACCTGGATAGGTAAAACTTAATGTAATTGGTGGAGGGGCGATTGAAGGCCATTGTGCAATAGGCAGGCTTATAATAGAAATTGTTCCAATCAGTGAAACAAGAATAGCAATAACCCAAGCAAAAATCGGCCTGTCAATAAAAAAACGCGACAATGACATGTAAAAATTCCAATTATAACACTTTAATTAGGGACCTCTGCCGTAATCGTCCGTCCTTCTTTAGGAACGACTTTTTGACCTGGCCTATATGAAGTTGGATTACTAACAAGAAGATGATCACCATCTACTGGACCTTTTGTAACAACCCAGTATGTATCCTGAATACGTTGTAATTCTACATTACGTCTTTCAATAACATTATCCTTGTTAATAATATAAATATAGGGAGCATTATCCAAACCACGCATAATAGCTTCCTGAGGGATTAAAAAGGCCCCTTTCTCATATCCTTCATGCATAACAGCACGAACATACATGCCTGATAACAATAATTTATCAGGATTACGTATGATTGCCCGCTGAATAACAGATCCTGTTTCCTGATCTGTCACAACTTCGGTAAATAATAAATTCGCCTGTAAGGGATAACGAGAACCATCTTCTAAAATCAAATCAATAGGAACATGGGCTGCCCCACGTAAGGTCTGTAATTTTCCATTTTCCTGTCTTGAACGTAAACGCAACTGTTCTGCGGTAGGTTCAATAATATCAACAAAAATTGGATCAAGTTGCGTAATGACAGCGACTGGATCGGCCTGATTAACAGACATTAATGCGCCCTGCGTTTGGATAGAACGACTTATCCTTCCAGAAATGGTGGCATTAATTCCCGTATATTCAAGATTAAGTTCAGCCTGTCTTACTGTTGCTTTATCACTTTCAATATCAGCCTTAGTTGCTTCTTGTGCAGCAAGTGTATCATCATAATCCTGACGACTGACAGCATCCATATTTTTCAATGGGCCATATCTTTTTAACTTCAAAGTCTGGGTGCGTAATGTCGCCAAATCACGGTTAAGCTTACCCCGCGCCTCATTTAAAGCGGCTTGATAGGGTCGAGGATCAACCTCATAAAGCTGTTGTCCCTTAATAACATCCGTACCTTCTTCAAATAACCTTTTATAAAGATATCCATTTACCTGAGGACGAACCTGTGAAACGCGCATCGGAGAAACACGCCCAGTCAGCTCAACTAAATTCTCAACTTCTTGAGTATGAACCGTTACAAAATTCGCACTAGGTATGGGTCGAGCAGGTTGCTGTTTTTTACATGCATTAAGTGGCAATAATAAAGCAAATAATAAAGCATATTCTTTATGCCATTTTGTAAAGAAAGAATCTGTTATTGTCACTTCTCTTCCCTATTTCCTTAAAAATCAAGATAAATTTACTGTTGATTATCTATAAATAAAGTAAATTTTAAATTATAATATGAACAATTTAAGCTTATTCACTTAATAATATACATAATATTGTATATTCTTATTAAAAGCCTTCCCATAATATCGGTATGCTTCGAATAAACAACAGTTATTTTTCAACAAACAAAAAAATTGAATCCAAATTTTTCATTTTCAGCAAATTATTGGAAAACTTAACCAATAAATTTAACTATTAAAAATAATCTTATTTACCGTATATTTTTATAAGCTATATAGCCAGTTTTGATTTTAATATTAAAACTTATAAAGTAAAAATATACAACTCCAACATTTTATTTTAAAAAAAAGAATGACCACCATTGGTAACAACGTCAAAAAAATTAGAAAATATTTAAAACTTTCTCAGTCCCAATTAGCAGAAAGAGTCAGAAAGCTAACGGGTCGATGCTCCCAACAAACCATAGCGAATATTGAAAATGGCAATATTCGTGAAAGCTCTCTTTTACCTTATGTTGCACTTGCTCTGAATGTTAAACTCGACCATCTAAACCCAAATATCGGCAAAGGGAAATTAAAAAGTCAGATTAAACTTACCCCAAAAATAACTCAATTTTTCAATTCAAATTTTAAAGTTAACGCAAAAAAAGATAACTCTGATTTTAGTGATCATTCTTTTGATAACTTTAAACTGGATGAAGAAATACCTGTTTTCGGTACAATGAACTTGATCCATGATGATTTTATTCTGACGGATACGCCCATTGAATATGTTAAACGTCCCCATGTTGTAACATTTGAAAAAGATGCTTTCGGTATTTCAATCGCAAACCGTAATATTGAACCTATCTTTAAAATTGGTGACATTATAATTTTACATCCCCGTAAAATTGCCAAGAAAGGAAATATCTGTCTTTTTTTAAAGGTGGATAATAATCTCCACATCTATACAATGGGAGAACTAATAGAAGATCACCAGAATTTCTGGTTAATAAAATATTACAATCCTGAAAAGGAAAGAAAAATCTGTAAAAAAACATGGCAGAATTATTTTACCGTCGTTGCAAGATTTCTTTGATTCATTGAAAACAGAGAATCAATTCAGGTCTTAACATCTATGGTGGAGCCAAGGGGAATCGAACCCCTGACCTTCTCATTGCGAACGAGATGCTCTCCCAACTGAGCTATAACCCCCTAAAGTAAAATCTAATTCATTGATACTATTCCTAGAAAAACTGTCAAGAAAGAATTATATAATTCATACCATAATTTACCATCAGAATCCGTTATCAAGGAATTAGATATGTTTGAACTATATCAATTACTTCAAACCTTATTAAGCCTTTATTCTTTCATCCTGCTTGCCTATTGTATTTTCAGTTTTTTATTTGCACTTAACATCATTAATCCTAACGCACGGGCCGTTTATGTAATCGGCACTTTCCTAAGCAGGCTTTGCGAACCGATTTTACGACCCATTCAAAGAATTTTACCGGATCTTGGTGGTATAGATATCAGTCCTATCATTGTGTTTTTAATTATTGATTATCTTATTCGTCCATTATTGTTTCGTATTTTTTTTAACTTATCAATTTTTACCCATTAAATTGAAAAATGCCATTATTCAAAATTAAACAATACCCAATAATGAATCATTATCTTTGCTTTTCAAAAACAGCATTTCGTATCAATCTCTTTTAATTACCATGAATGAACTTTATACAGACCCAAATTCAATTTTTTTCCAGTCGAATAATTTAATCCTTTGATTTCTCCCAATAAATCGACGGAAATATTATCTTTATCCAAATACTCTTTAAACACTTTCTGATCTTTCCGATCAACCAAAGCCATTCCACACACCTTATTCTTTTCAAGAAATGCAGCTGTTTTCATCACGTTGATCAGCTGTGTCTCTTTCCCAACTAAAAAAACCAGACTTGGTTCTGAATAAGAGGCCGAGGCCAAAACCGTTTTCTGACAGGGTTTAAAAAAATGAACAGTTCGTGCGATTTTATAACTTAGCCATTCTGGTTGTAAAGAAGGAATCAAGATTACGAATAGTTGAATATAAACAATTAGAGCAGCCAATATGGAAAAAAGAGAAGCCCTTTGAACATTTTGTTTGCAGAAACAGTAAATAACATACCCAATCAGACATAATACAGTGACTGCCCCGATCATTGCGGCATAATACCATTCTCCCGTCATGAAATGTGCCCAGATAACACTTCCAACAGCCAGAATGACTCCAACCAAACACCATAAAATCATATAAAAATAAAACAGCCCCTTTCCCAAGAAAGAAATTGGACCATGCCACCTTTCAGAAATTTTCCATAATGCAGCAGATGTAAGAATTGCAATCGCAGGATATGTAGGCAATACATAATGGGGAAGTTTGGTTGCAATAACCTCAAAGACCATCCAATGGGGAATAATCCAACATAACAAAAATTTTACTGATTCAGTTTTTCTTTCCATCCATATAAAAGGTAACGACCATGCCGTAAACAGGGAACCCGGCCAAAATGCAATTAGAAAAACCAGAAGATAATACCCTGGTGGTAATCCATGCGCCTGTTGTCCTGACGCAACCTTCCCTAAAAAATTCGTACCAACTGCATTTGTGAAAAACTGTCCATGACTTATCAAGGCAATGGCAATACACCAGGGTAGGGCAATCATTACAGAAATTAACCAGCCATAGCCGGGCCTTAATTGTTTCCACCATGATTTATCCTTTTGAACCCAGGCTAGAGTCAAGGGAGTCAATAAGGTTGGGATGAGAATAACTGGCCCCTTCAACATCAATCCACACCCAATTGCGCCCCAATAGATTGCGGCAATGTGAAAAGGTGATTTTTCCACAGATGAACGGGATAACCACGCTTTTGCAACACTCGTTTGGGCAAGCAAAATGAAAAACAGTAAAGTCGTATCTATTGTGGCCATACGACCTTCCGCAGTAAGTATTACCGAAACTGCCAGAAAAATACCCGCCAATAAACCAATACATGAATCAAATAATAGACTGCCTATCCATACAGTCAGTAAAACAGATCCAACCGCAGCAAAGAGGGAAGGAATGCGATATGGCCAAACCTCTTTATGACTGATGGAATATGCCGCCTTTACAGAAAACGCTTCCAACCAGTAAATTCCGGCAGGTTGCAGATAACGAGGCTTGTCCTGAAACCGAACATCAACATAATTACCGCTCTCCAGCATTTGAGATGTTGCCTGCATATACCGGGCCTCATCCCTATCCAGTGGTGGAAGGCTTGCTCTACCAGGTAAAAACAACACAAAAACAAACAAGGCAAGCCACAAATAATGACTTGCCTTCAAACGAAAAGACGGTTCCGAGAGATGAGAAATACTCATGCTTATCCCTTTTTATCTTGATCTGTTTCGGTCTTAAGACTTTCTAATATTACCAGGCAAATGAATACGATTTAATAACCACATTACCCCCAGTAAATCCCTTATTCCCACAAGGGCACGATTTAAATTGGTATATTTAGAAAATCCATTCAATCTTTGCCTATGATGGACAGGATAACATAATAGAGGAACGCCATAATGGGCAAATAAAGCCGGTAAAAAACGATGTAACCCTTCAAACTGCGGTAAGGAAAGAAAATCGTTTTTCATAAACAATTTCATTGGCGCACCCGTATCTGGACAGCCATCATTCAACAAACGGCGTCTTAACCCATTTGCAAACCGCGTTGCAAACCGACGGGAAAAATTATCATGTCTCTTTAATCTTACCCCTACAACTAACGGGGGTTTTCCTTGATATCGCCGCATTACATTCCACATTGCAACAATATCAATGGGATCATCCTGACCATCCCCATCCAGAGTTGCAATCCATTCCCCCTTTGCAACTTTGATTGCAGTCAATAATGCAGCTGATTTACCGCAACATTTGGGATGAGATAAAATAACAAGCCCGGGAAGAATCGTTTTTTTTATTTCGATTAACTGATCCAGCGTATGATCAGTACTTCCATCATTAACAAAAATAACTTCACTATCAGGCAACTTAGGCAAAACAGAAGCAATTTCCTGACAGACAGGTAAAATATTATCCGCCTCGTTTAAAACAGCAACTACAATTGAAAGTTTATAATTCATGTGCATGAACGAGACGAATAAAATTAGGCATTATATTGATCTTTGGCCAACATCTTGGGAACTTCAGCAATTGCATGATCAATTAAGGACTTATCTTTTTCCTCAGTCATAACAGATGCAATTACTTCTCTTGCAGCTTTTACAGCAATTTCAGCGGCCTCTTTACGAACAACTGAAATGGCTTCTTGTTCAGAAGCGGCCATTCTTTGGCGAATAAGCTGTTCATGACGTTCAGCCGCAAATTCTGCATCCTTTTTTGCTTTGGCAGCAATACGGGCTGCAATTTCTTTGGAATTTTGCAACATTCTCTCTGCCTCTTCTTTGGCAGCCTCATGCTCTTTTCTGGCATTCGTATATATTTCTTCAGCTTCCCGACGCAAACGGCTGGCCTCTTCCAGTGCCGCCTGTATCTGTGCAGACCGTTTATCCATCATTGCAGCCAAGGGACGCCAAATCTTTTTACCAAACAGGACAAAGAATAAAATAAATGCAATAGCAGCCCAAAAACGTGGTTCTTGTAAAAAAAGCATCATACTCTCTCTGCTTGTTTAATGTGAAGACGAAGGGACAAATTGTCTGATCTTTTGATCAATAACGCCGCTATCTATCTCTTCATTCAGCATTTTCTTCACCAAAAGATACGCAACCTCTTTTGACATTTGATCAACCTGGGTCAGGGCTTTATTTCGAGCTTCAATGATGCGTTTTTCAGTATTCTTCATTTCCTGATCAAGCTTACCTTGCAATTCCTGCATTTTTTTTGCAGAATCTGCTTTGGTTTCCTGTAAAATAGCATCAACATGTCTTTGCGCTTCCAAGGCGGCATCATGACGTGTTTTATTTAATGCAGCGACAGCTTTATCAGCCTGTGCCTTAGCCTGACGTGCGGAATTCAAGTCTTGATCAATTTTTGAACGACGATGGGAAATGACATTTTCAACCTGAGGAATTGAAAAATATTTCACCACCAGAAATAAACAAAAGAAAATAATCAATACCCAAAAAAATTGACCCATTACCAATGGGTTTTTAAAGTCCATCTGGGGCATGCCAGCAGCTCTGGCATTCGTAGCAAAAACAGGTGCCAGCAACAGGCTTGCACATCCACCCGCCACGAGAGACGCCGCCAGACGGGTAAAAAAGACTGAAAAGCGTCTCATATAAAAGAACCCTTTACATGAACAGAATAAGAAAGGCGATTAGGAGTGCGTAAAGGGCAACAGCTTCTGTGAGAGCAAAACCCAACATTCCCAAACCAAATACATGGGAACGGGAAGCTGGATTGCGAGCAATACTGCTTACCAGAGTTGCAAAAATATTACCAATACCAATACCAACACCGGAAAGAGCGATAACAGCGAGGCCGGCACCAATCTGTTTTGCAGCCAAAAGAAGCGAATGATCCATTTGTTTTTTCCTTGTTATTAAAAATAAAGTAAACGAAACCCAAAGTTAATGATGAACGGCTTCTTGTAAATACATACAGGTAAGGATTGTAAATACATAAGCTTGCAATGCACCAACCAATAGTTCAAGGGCAAATAAGGCTATATTGAGTAAAATAGGAAATATACCTAAAAAACCGCCAACAGCCAATCCCAATCCAGCAGCCAACATAATCGTGAAAGCAGCAAACATTTCCAACATGACGTGACCAGCAACCATATTCGCAAACAAACGAATAGACAGGCTGACAGGTCTCGACAAATAGGACAGGATTTCAATGGGCACCAATAACGGGGCCATTAAAATTGGCGCTCCAGCAGGCATGAAATGGGCAAAAAATTTCAGTCCCTGATTTTTGAGGGAAACAATGATTGCCAAGACAAATACCATCAAGGCCAAGCTTACCGTTACAACGATATGACTGGTAAAAGCGAAAGAAAAAGGCAAAAGCCCAAGATAATTCCCCGTCAGGATGAAGAAAAACAATGCGAATATAAATGGGAAAAACCCTTTGCCCTTTTCACCCATGGTTCCCACAGCCATACTATATACAAATTCATATAGTATCTCTGTTGCCGCCTGATAACGACCGGGAACCACTGCCTTACGACGCATGCCAAAATAAATAGCGACCGGGACAATTACTGCTGCAATCACCATCATTAATTCTGACTGGCTGAAACGGATTGTTTCACCCAAGGTTCCAAAAACTGGATGCAACTCAAATTGACCGAGCGCGTCTATATTATGACCGGCCACTAATTTTCTCCCAATATAAACCGAATCTTACCAAAAATAGCATTTATTTTAACCTTATATCATTAGGTTTAACAAGATGCCAGATATTAAAAATGCCCGCAATCATTCCTAAAACTGAAAATATAAGAATAAAAACTGGTTTTGTTGATAACCAATAATCCAATCCATATCCTATTACAAGACCGACAATAAAGGCAGATACTACTTCTACACCAGCACGACAGGCAAAAAACCAAGGATTAGCACCATATTCTGTTTTTTTTTCTCGTTTTTTTGAAGAGCGTGGATTTAATCGATCTTCAAAACTATTCAATTTCTGATCAAAGGCATCAAACTGATTCTTTTCCTGATTCATTGTTATAGCTTCAAACCTCCAAACTGAGATCAATAACTGATCCAAACACTTCTTCAAAAATCAATTTCAAAGAAAATTACTGCGGAATATAATCATACGATGGACTTCCTGCAGGGGCACCAGCTGGTGGAACATTAAATTGCGACAATTCTACCATGGTATTTTCCGTCTTACCGATTATCCTTGCCTGTAACGCTTTACCCAGAGAATTGACATTTCCCATCCCGCTAACATAAATTTTCTGACCTACACTCAAAATAAAATCAAGTTTTTTAATATCGGAAGAGCGAATATAAATAACTGTTCCATCCTTTAAAACAACACCCATTTTATCACCTTGCAAATTATACAAAACTTGCTTGATTGTACCATTTACAGACAAATCTGGTCCAGTAATAGGTACAGGTGAAAAGTTTGCCTCGGGACTATCCTCCTCAATCTGTTCTCCACGTTGATTGATAATCTCAAAAGCCTGGACAAAAGGTAATGAATAAGCTTTCAACCCACGAATCACCACGTCCTGACCCGGATGAACAAAGGATTTCACAATTTCCCCAAACATTGTGGAAAACATGATTTGCGTTCCATCCGTCAATAACAATCCACCCAAATTGCCATAAGGGGTAGGAAGATATTGTGCAACATTTCCCTTAACAACAGGCAATACTGAAAAATCCAGAACAGTTTTTGCAACCCGATTATTTTTCTGAACCGGATCAACCTTCCGCATATGATGTATATTTCCATTTTCTGGCCTGGCCTGGCTTTCTGACAGATTGGCATTAACAAAGACAGAACTTACCAAAAAACAGCCGGCTAATTTCCATTGATTGTTTTTCATAAACGACCACAAACCTAAATAAATCTAATAAATTTAATACGAATATACACATATTTATGGTTTTCTGTAATTATATACTGTTTACTTCAAAATGAGAAACAATCAATTTTTTTATAATGATATCCTTTTTTAGACCGAGACACATGTGCATACCTCTTCTGTAACCATCCATCCTTTCAGGGAGAAAAATAGAGCTTTCTCCGTTGTCCTTTTCATCGAATTATGGGAGCGCTTTGGCTATTACGGTATGCAAAGCATTTTAGTGCTGTTCCTCATTAACAGAATGCATTTCAATGATCAGAATGCCAATCTTCTAATCGGTGCATTTTCAGCGATGACTTATGCCGCACCAGTACTTGGGGGATGGATTGGCGATAAAATCATTGGAAACAGAAGAGCGATGCTTTATGGCAGCATAATTCTTGCAATGGGCTATCTTTTATTGGCAGAGGCAACCCATGATACAGCCATTCTATATCTTACCATGGCTGTCATCAGTACAGGAAACGGTCTTTTTAAACCCAATGCGGCAACGCTGGTTCGACGCATTTATGATCAAAACGATGATCAACTGGACATTGCCTTTACCCTTTATTATATGGCAGTCAATGTTGGCTCGACCGTTTCCATGCTTCTCTGTCCAATTCTTAAAGACTATTATGGATGGTCCGCTGCCTTTATCACTTGTTTCATAGGACTTGTCCTTGGCATTCTCAATTATTTTGCCACACATAAAAGATTAAATCCCTATTTGCCCAAAAAAGATCAGGATCCATTATCCTGGCCGGTTCAAGGTCTGATTTTTCTAGGGATTGTCACCTTTATTTCCGGAATGACCTTTCTGATTCAATCGGCAACCTTGATTGCTGCATGTATGTGGGCTGCGGCTATACTGATCTTTCTTTTATGGATTATCATGTATTACAGGATTGATTCATCAAATCGTTATGGTCTAAAAATAATGTATATCCTAACTCTGGAAGGAATGCTTTACTTTATTTTCTATCAACAAATGTCAACATCTTTGACCTTGTTCGCGCAACGGAATATAAATCCCGCTTTTTATATCGGATCATATCATCTTTTCAATTGGTCTTCGGGACAGTTTCAGGCGCTCAATCCCATTGCGATTATCCTTCTCAGCCCCATTCTGGCAAAACTATATGACTATATAAACAGGCAATCATATGATATTTCCATTGCCACAAAATTCATTACCGGTTTCAGTTTTGTCGCCTTCGCCTTTGGTATTTGGTGGTTTGCCTGTTTTAGAAGCACAACTCCACAATTATCCTCCTGGGTTATGATATATGGTTATTTTTTCCTTTCTCTGGGAGAACTTTTAACCAGTGGTCTCGGTTTGGCAGTCATTGCCCGCTATGTCCCGGCATCCATGAATGGGTTTATGACCGGATCTTATTTCATGGCTTCAGGTATCTCCCTTTACATAGGCAGTAAAATCGCAAATCTTGCAGCCTCAAAAAATATCAATACAGCAACTGATCATCTTACACTTCAATTATATCAAAATTTATTTTTAAATCTTTTTATCGCTGCCATTATTGTCTTGATTTTGCTGGTTGTTTTATATCCCCTTATTCAAAAATGGGATCGTAATTTTAAAACCAATCAAATATGAAATGAGATTTCATTGATACGAAACCATGTTTATTTTAATATTACGCAAGACATAAAAAGCGCATAAAACCGCAAAAAATCCAAAAGGCATAACCCCAATTGCCTGACCAACCAATATTCCTTTCGGGCCATAGGTTGCACCAAACCAGACAAAGGGAATTGTCCCCAACGTGGCTCTACCCCAATTAAACAGGGTCGACAATAAGGGATATCCCAAATTGTTAAAAGCCGTATTGGAAACAAATAACATCCCCAAAAATAAATTGCTTAAAATAACCCAGTGACAAAATAACCGCATCAGTTCAATACCTGCCGCCTTTAACGCAAACATTTTGACGATCCATTCCTCTCCGACAAAAAAAAGGATCCATGCACATAAAACACATAAACATACCAATTTTAGCGAGACCATCAAAGTTTCACACATCCGATCCCTAAACCCGGCACCGAAGTTTTGCGAAATAATCGGCCCCACCGAACCTGTCAAAGCAAATACAAACGCAAATGCTACAGGAACGATACGATCAATCGCGGTTTGTCCCGCAATTGCATCGCTTCCAAAAGATGCCATTGTTTTGATAACAAAAGTGTTTCCTGCTGGTGTCGCTAGATTGGTTAAAATCGCAGGAAATGCAATTACAAAAACAGGATAAGAATCAGAAAAGATCTTTTTCCAAACTGGCTTATGAATTAATTGATACTTCCTCAAACTATAAAAACCAAAAACGGCAACAGCCGCTCGTGAAAAAACGGTACTTACTGCCGCTCCTTCCAATCCCCAACCAAAATATAAAATGAACAAAGGATCCAAAACCGCCGTAACCAGGGCTCCTGCAATTGTGATATACATGGATCCTTTTGCATCACCCACCGCCCTTAACAATCCAGACAATGCCATTCCCAACCCTATAAAACATAAAAAAGGGGAAGTAATAGCTATAAACTGACCGGCTTGTTCAAGCACTAAATCCTGTGCCCCTAACAAAGATAAAATTGGATATCGGAAAACCATGATCGCAATACCAATTACAATCATAATTACCGTCATCAATAATAAAAACGAATTTATAATCTGACCTGCCAAATCATGTTTTTTGGCCCCAATCAGCCGTGCAGTCACGACCGTGATTCCAATAGACATACCAATACAGATCGCCACCTGCAAAAAGTTAATTACATTGGCAAAACCAATAGCTGCCGTGTAACGTGTATCCCCCAATCTGGAAATATAAAAAAGATTCAGAAAATCAACCAGAAAAACAGCCATTAACCCAATTGTTCCGGTTCCGGCCATAACGATCACATGCCGCATAATAGACCCTTCACAAAAACGGGGTTTATGTATTGATGGATCTTTGGCAGAAATTATCATAATAAATCACGGTCTTAATTTTAAAGAAATAATAGAAACTTTTACACACAGATCATTGATTCATAAATCTTTTATTTATGACGATCCTGTTCCTGAAGATAAGGCAAATAGATTTTTTCCAAAAAAGAAACAGGAAACAAATCAAGGATTCTTGCGATAATGGCAAGCCAAACTGGAAAAATAACACGCCTTTTTCGCCCTTCTATCCCTTCCAATATCAATTGTGCCGCCTTATCCGCCGATATTTTCCCTGGCATATAAAATTTGTTTTTTTGTGTCATCGGTGTTTCAACAAAACCACAACAAACACTCGTTAACTGAATTCTGCATTTTTTCCACCAACCCATACCACTCGCCACCATAAACCGATCCACAGCCGCTTTTGACGCACAATAAGATGGAGCCCAGGCCGAAGTGAAAAAGCTTGCAATTGAGGCAATAGCAGCTATTCTTCCTCGTATATGTTCTGAATTGCATTCCTGTCTTTGCATCACCTCAATTGCGGGAAGAACTGTATTGAGGACACCATTCATATTGGTCTGCATGATTTTATAGCACTGTGCAATTGGTTCTGGAATAACATGCGCATGGGTCTCAACATGGGGAACGAAAGAAATTCCTGCACAAGCCAATACAAGATCAAGCTGTCCAGCAGATTTAATCCATTCATCCATTTCCTGATGATTGCAGACATCAATAATTTTCGTATGAACATTGGCACCCAGTTGACAACATTTTTCAGCCAATCCTGCCAAAGCATCCGAACGCCGGCCTGATAAATGCAATGTGACCCTCGGTTTGGCAAGCCGAATAGCCAAGGCATACCCAATACCTGATGATGCCCCCGTGATTAGAACTGATCGTAATTTCATATACATATATTGTTTACTTTTCTGTTATAAGCTTGAATAATTACTGCTTATCAAGGAATATCAAGGTATGTCTGAATCTAAAGCCAAATCAATATCAACTCCAAGAAAAAGAGGAATCTGTTTTGTTCTTTCCGCTCCTTCTGGTGCTGGAAAATCAACAATTGCCAATGCTCTCCGGGCGACTCAACCCAATTTGTTTCCTTCGATCTCAGTAACAACCCGTGACCCTCGACCCGGTGAGGAACACGGTGTTCATTATCATTTTATCAGTCAAGAAGAATTTGAAAAACAAGCAGAAAATGATGAGTTACTGGAATGGGCAACCGTCTTTGGTCGAGGTTATGGCACACCCAGGGCTCCGGTTGAAAAACTATTGTCGGAAGGCAAAGACCTTATCTTTGACATAGATTGGCAAGGACATCAACAGATTCGTAAGGCTTTACCCCATGATGTTGTAGGTATCTTTATCTTGCCCCCCTCACTTAATGAACTAAAAAATCGCCTTCAACTGAGAGGGTCAGACCATATTGACGAAATTAACAATAGAATGAACAAGGCAATGGATGAAATATCCCATTGGAATGAATTCGATTATGTTATTATTAATCATCAATTAAACAAGGCTATTGAAGAAATTGAATCTATTTTAGCCAGCGAACGATTAAAAACAGACAGACAATTATTTTTAGACCCTTTCATTCAAAATTTTCAACATGAGCGATAATACTAAAATGGATTTTTCAGCCTTAACCATCCTGTGCATAGGCGATATTATGCTGGACCGCTTTATTTACGGAAATGTCCAGCGTATTTCACCCGAGGCACCAGTACCTGTTCTTCATTTAAACAGCCAAAAAGAAATGCTGGGCGGTGTTGGAAATGTTGCCAATAATATTTTATCCCTAAATGGTAAGGCTGTTCTGGTTGGATTAGTCGGAAATGATGAATATGCATTGAAAATAAAAAAAATAATGCGTTCGAAATATATTCCCGAAGATTCCATTATTTCCTCTCCCTATCGCCCAACTATCTGTAAATCGCGCTTTATCGCTGCAAATCAACAAATCATTCGTGCAGATGAAGAAAGTCTTATTCCCCTTCATTCCGAAGAAATCACCCTATTGATTGAAAATATTGAAAAAAATATTCCATCTGTGCAGGCTGTTATCATATCTGATTACGGAAAGGGGGTCTGTCACCCTGAGATCATTCAGTTTATCACACAAAGGGCCAAGCATTACAGCCTGCCTGTATTTGTTGATCCTAAATCCAGGGATTTTTCCCTTTATAGACATGCAACCTGTATAACACCCAATATTGCTGAAGCAAGCCAGGCCGTGCAGATGTCCCTGAAAACTGATACCGATTTTGAAAAGGCAGGACAGGAACTCTTAGATATCACCCAGGGACAAGCCATTCTGATCACGCGATCAGAAAAGGGAATGACATTAGTTGAAAAAAACAGAAACACCCAACATATACCCTCCCGAGCTAGGGAGGTATTTGATGTTTCTGGCGCGGGCGACACAGTTATTGCAACCTTGGCATTGGGGGTCGCCTCGGGATTATGCATAAGGGAATCAATGCATATTGCAAATGCAGCTGCTGGTGTCGTAATCGGAAAAGCGGGAACCTCCACCGCCACCATTGCAGAAGTTCAAAATGAACTGAAAGCACAATCCTCAGAAGAGACTTTTCCTCTTGTTACACCTGAACTGATTTCACTGAATGATTTGACCCTTCAAGTCAATAAATGGAAAAAACAGAGGCTTACTATTGGTTTTACCAATGGATGTTTTGACATCCTCCATACAGGTCATATATCGCTTTTGCAATCAGCACGCACACAATGTGACCGGCTTATCGTTGCACTGAATTCGGATACAAGTATTCAACGTTTAAAAGGACCCAAAAGACCTATTAATCCGTTAAAAGAACGCGCCAGACTCATTTCTGCCATACGGTATGTCGATGCCGTTGTTGCCTTTGACGACGATACCCCCCTTAATCTTATTCAACATATAAAACCTGATATTCTAATCAAAGGGGCAGATTATATTGGAAAAGAAGTTGTTGGACAGGATATCGTTGAACAATATAACGGCAAAGTTATTTTGACAGAATTGCAGAAAGGTTTTTCAACCACCAATATTATTGATAAAATAAAACATTTATAAATCAATGTTAATTTGAGTCTAAAAAGTCAAGTATTATGCCTATCTCCCAAAATATAACCCGATATTATATCCTCTTTACTTCCTGGTTATTTGATAAGGCCTTACCATATTGGGGAACAATAGGATGTGATGGAACCGCAGAAAACCCTTTTCTCTACGGAGTTCATGAACAACTAAAGCTTGATGGACAACCTGATTTTCCTGGATACAAACGAATGCGTGTTCAGGCACGTCAACTTTATACCTTTAGTCAAGCAGGACTTTTGGGATGGACAAAGGGCAACATAATTGCTGAAAGAATATATATTTTTATGCAAAATGCCCTTCAAGGTGAGGGACATTGGGCAAAATCCCTAACACGAAATGGAAAGATTCTTGATAAAGCTTCTGATTTATATGATCTAGCCTTTATCATTTTCTCTCTGGCCTGGTATGGAAAATTAAGTAATAATCCCAGACCCATTCAACAGGCCCGCCAGACCATACAATGGATCCTGCAATTTATGGCTTATCCTGAGGGTGGTTTTAAAAATATTCTCCCCTTGACTGCCGGATATCGTCAACAAAACCCGCATATGCATCTTCTGGAAGCAACGCTGGCCTTGTTCGAAGTTACCCAAAATGAACGAGATCTTCTTTTAGCCCACAAACTTATTTCTCTATTTAAAAATCATTTTTTTGATCATCAAGCTGGTGTTTTAGGTGAATATTATACTGAAGGGTGGTTTAATGCTCCTTGCATGGCTCGGGAAAGTATCGAGCCGGGACATCAATATGAATGGATTTGGCTGCTTTACGAATATCAACGCTTGACTGGAATCAGTTATAAAAAAGAAATTGACCGTCTATTTCTTTTTAACCGTTTACATGCCATTGATCCAAAAACCGGACTCGTTGCGGATAAAGTAAGAAGAGACGGGACGCTAACCCATAAATCTGCCCGATTATGGGTTCAGACAGAAGCTTTACGGGCGACAATTCATAATCAAGATGAAATGAGTTGCCGCCATCTTGTCCAAATTCTTCATAACTTATTATATCGTTATTTTACCCACTGCCCGTCAGGCACATGGCAAGATCAATTAGATGATCACTATCATTATAGAAACGATAAAATACCCACCAGTTCATTTTATCATATTATGAGTGCCTATATACAACTTCATAAAACAATCAACTTATCCACATTATCCACAGATTTCCCCACAATTAACAACCCCATTGATCAACAAAAAGTGATACAATAAAAACGTGAGTAATAAAGAATCCAGTTCTAGTAAATCATCTTTGTTGGAAATGTCACAAAGACTGCCTCCAACCAATATTCAAGCAGAACAGGCATTGCTTGGTGCTTTACTGACCAACAATAAAGCTTATGATAAAATCGCCGATTTTTTGATTGGTGAACATTTTTCAGATCCCATCAATAAAGAAATCTACAATGCTATTGTAAAGCGTATTGAAGCCGGTCAAATAGCGGATGCCGTTACTTTGAAAGCTGAATTTGAACATTCGGGAAAATTGGATCAGGTTGGCGGAGTAGCTTATCTAGGACAATTATTACAATCCATGGTGGGAATTATTAATGCCAAGGATTATGGTAAAATTATTCATGATGCCTGGATAAGAAGACAGTTAATTGATATTGGCGAGGATATTGTCAACGAAGCTTTTCAATCAAATACTGAAATAAATGGCACTGATCAGATTTCTTTGGGGGAAGAAAAGCTTTTCCAGCTTGCCACGCATAAAGGGCAAGAGGGTGGTTTCGTCACCTTTGAAAATGCATTAACAGAAGCCATTACAATTGCTGAAAAAGCTTTTACAAACAGCAGCGGAATCGCCGGACTCACCACTGGATTACGTGATTTGGACAAAAGAACTGGGGGATTGCATCCTTCTGACTTAATTATTCTGGCTGGTCGACCTGCCATGGGAAAAACTGCCCTGGCAACTAAAATCGCTTTTAATGCAGCACGTAATCTTTTACAAGAATCACAAATTCAATCGGATACAAATCATCATAAAATAGGAACTGTTGCCATTTTTTCTTTGGAAATGTCTTCTGAACAATTGGCCACCCGTTTACTTTCCGAGGAATCACGTGTTTCAAGTGAACGCATCCGTCGTGGAGAAATTGGACAAAAGGAATTTGATCGCTTTGTTCAAGTCAGCCGAGAATTATCACAGCTTCCTCTCTACATTGATGATACACCTGCAATCAGTCTATCCGTCATGCGAACACGCTGCCGGAGATTATCTCGAACAAAAGGGTTGCGATTGGTTGTCGTCGACTATTTACAACTGATGCGTCCATCCGTTGGCAGTAAACCTGAAAGTCGGGTCTTGGAAATTTCACAAATTACCCAAGGATTAAAAGCTCTGGCAAAAGAATTTAACATTCCCGTTATTGCACTTTCACAACTTTCAAGACAAGTCGAAAGCCGAGAAGATAAACGTCCGCAACTTTCAGACTTACGAGAATCTGGCTCAATTGAACAGGATGCAGATAGCGTCATGTTTGTCTATCGTGATGAATACTACTTACAGCAACGCATGCCAAAACCAACCACATTTGAAAATGAGGATAAATATCAAATTGCCTTGGAAAAATGGCAAGCAGATATGAATAAGGTTCATAATAAAGCAGAACTCATTCTTGAAAAGCAACGTCACGGCCCAACCTGTAAAATTGACCTCTTTTTTGAAGGAGAATTTACACGCTTTACCGATCTTGATGAAATTCACGATTATTAATTCAATAAAAATTAACAAAACCATTCATGTTAATGGCTGTTAACATCACCCTGAATCAAGGGAACCTGCGTGACTTTTTGAGGGGTAAGGGTTACAATCCGATAAATAATGCCATTCCCTTCCCCAGCGACACCACTTAAATCTGATTCTTGATTGTAAGAAGAATAGTCTTCATCATTTTTAACCACAGGAATATTCATTACAAAAATCCATTTTCCTGCCGGCAAATAGGCAATGTGAAAATCACCTTCTTGATCACAAGTTACGGAAAAACGGTATTGAACAGACTGTGGATTTAAATTCTTGATATTGGTAATACCTCGCATTCTAAACTGCAACTGTTCCATTACATAATCAGAATAGGGATAATAATAGACGGTTTGTCCTGCACAACTTTTCATCGTACCATCAGATAATCGATAGATACCCATACCTGCGACCGCTGCATTTCCTGTTGTTTTAGACCATTGAACCGAAGCTGGATCAAATTGGCTTTTCAAGCGATATTCTTTTGCATGAACAAACTGCACAAACAGAAATAAAGAAGAAATACAGAACAAACCTATCCGTTTCATTTTCCCTTGACCTTTTAATGACGGAAATGGCGCATTCCCGTAAAAACCATTGCAATTCCAGCCTCATCTGCGGCCGCAATCACCTCATTGTCACGCATTGAACCACCTGGCTGAATAACCGCAGTGGCTCCTGCCGCTACGGCAGCCTGCAAACCATCTGCAAATGGAAAAAAGGCATCTGAAGCAACAACACTTCCCTGGGTCATGGGTTTTTCTAAATCGGCTGCTTGAGCTGCTTCCGCACTTTTGTGGGCAGCAATCCTGGCTGAATCGACACGACTCATTTGACCCGCACCTATCCCTACAGTCGCTTTATCCTTAACATAAATAATTGCATTTGATTTAACATGCTTACCAATCGTAAAGGCAAAAATCAAATCTTCCATTTCCTTTTCAGTAGGTTTGCGTTTAGTTACAACCTTAAAATCGGAAGGTCGTCCATTATCACGATTTTGTAAAAGATACCCACCCGCCAAAGTACGAACCGTCATACCTTGTGCCAATGGATCAGGCATTGCCCCTGTTTCTAAAATCCTTACATTCTTTTTCTTTGAAAGGATCTCCAATGCATCTGAATTGACCTTTGGAGCAATAATCACTTCACTAAATATAGTTATAATTTTTTGTGCGGTTTCTTTATCTAATGGACGATTGACCGCAATAATTCCTCCAAAAGCAGAAACAGGATCACACCGTAAAGCCAAATCCCAAGCCTCTGATAAAGAAGATGCGCTTGCTGCACCACAAGGGTTTGCATGTTTGACAATAACAACAGATGGTTTATCAAATTCTGCCACCGCTTCAAAAGCTGCATCTGTATCGTTAAGATTATTATAGGAAAGCTCTTTACCCTGTAATTGTTGGGCTGTTGCAACACCCGGACGTTGTTCACCATTCGTATAAAAAGCAGCCTGTTGATGAGGATTTTCCCCGTATCGCAAAATCTGTTTCCGTTGGCCACTTAAATTTAGGCGTTCGGGAAATATATCTTTTGCCTGATCTGCAAACCAACTTGCAATCACAGCATCATATGCAGCGGTCCGGGCATAAGCCGCCTGGGCCCATTTTCGCCGCTGCCGTATTGTTGTTCCACTATTCTGCTTCATCTCTTCTTTAAAAGCAGCATATTGATGAACATCCGTCAACACCGCGACATGACTATGGTTTTTAGATGCAGCCCTGATTAAAGCTGGACCACCGATATCAATATTTTCTATAATATCTTCTTTACCGGCGCCTGACGCGACTGTTTCCTCAAAAGGGTATAAATTGACACACAACAAATCAATCGGCAAAATATTATGCTGTTTCATTTGTTCCTGATGACTGGCCAGATCACGTCGTCCCAATAACCCACCATGAATTTGAGGCATCAGTGTTTTAACTCGACCATCCAGAATTTCCGGAAATCCTGTAAAATCCGAAACCTCCACCACTTTTATTCCGGCATCCCGAAGTGCTTTGGCTGTCCCACCTGTTGACAAGATTTCCACGCTGTTTTCAGCCAATAACTTGGCCAAATCAATTAAACCTGTTTTATCAGAAACAGAAATCAAAGCCCGACGAACAGGAATAATCTGTTGATCCATATTAATATTCCAAACCTAATATTCTAACAATTTACACTTATTATAATTTTTATTGAGGATGGGCAACCCATCGCCATGTCTGAATTCCCTGCCGCGCCAGTTCACGATGGATAACCAATGCGGGGAAACGCATTTCTTTATCTTTAGAATTAACAATACGACGCGCAAGGTCCTCTATAACGGTAACTGAACGATGACGTCCACCAGAACATCCTACCGCAATTGTGACGTATTTTTTTCCTTCTATCGCAAAACGGGGAAAAATCAAACTTAGCATCTGATAAATCTGATCAACAAATTTCTCATAATCAGGATCACTTTTAACATAATCCTGGATGGACGCATCCAGTCCCGTCAGTGCTGATAATTCTGATATATAATAAGGATTATGCAAAAACCGTGCATCGAATACCATGTCCGCCTCTCTCGGAATTCCAACAGGAAAGGCAAAAGACATCAAGGTTAGGGTAAAGCGGTTTTTAGTATCCAGATGATTAAAGTTATACCTTGTTTCCACAAGCAACCTTAATTCCATAGGGGGAAGATCCGATGTATCAATAACCAGATCAGCAACATTTCGTAATGGATTCATCAAGGCTATTTCAGCATTAATCCCGTCCTTAACCGTACCATTGGCAGCCATTGGATGACGACGACGGGTTGCTGTATAACGTCGCAACAAAACGTCCAACTCTGCCGTGGCATAAATTAGTTCAACCTTAAGGGATGAATTCTGCTTTAAACTATTTAAAACCTCTAGAAATGCATTCACCTCAAACCCGTTGGTTCTGGAATCAATGCCTATTGCAATGGGCCCCTGAACACGCCCAACAACATCCGCAATAAGCTGTAAAGGCGCATTATCAACCAGTTCATATCCTAGATCCTCAAAAACCCGAAGAATGGACGCTTTACCAGCTCCTGATAATCCCGTTACAAAAATTACCAATTTCTTACTTGACGTGAAATCATGCATTCTGAAGAAATCAACTTTTTAAATAAAAATTTTTAAATACCCAATAAAGGGTTATGTTAAGCAATCCTTACTCTTTATACAATATGATATTTATAAATACTTTCGAAATGATATTTTTTTTTTGAAAAAGAACAAACTTATTGAATAAATGACAAAACTAAAAAAGCTGATCCAAAAAGATACTGGCAAGTCTGTATACCAAGAAGCCACTATACCACTCCAGGCCTCAAATACAGCCAGGAAAACCGAAACCACAAGTGCTCGCCATATTGTTTTACCCCATTGCCTGGCAACAGCAGCAGGTCCAATCATCAAAGAAAAGGTCAAAAGAATACCGGTCACTTGAACACAAGCAACAGTTATGCAGGCAACCAGCATTAGAAAGACTATCGAAACCCATCGTAAAGAGATTCCTCTTGTCTCGGCCAAATCTGGTTGCAAGGTGGCAAATAACAAAGGTCGCATAAAAAACAGCATAACAGCCAGGCAAAATAATGCGAGACCGACAAGATCATATAAAATGACTGTATCAACCGCAAAAATATTGCCGAATAACAAGCTCGTAACTTGTGTCGCGTAATGGGTATAAAAATGGAGAAATAACAAACCTAAACCCATTGATGCTGACAAAACCAGGCCAATAGCGATATCACGATCCCTCAACTGTGGACCTATAAAACCGATCAATCCACCAGCAAATAAACTGAAAACAAGCAGTCCGGCAAAAGGGGATATTCCCAACAGTCCCGCCCCTGTCGCCCCAGCGAACCCTATATGCGATAATGCATGTCCTGCAAAGGCCTCTCTTCTCAATAAAAGAAAATAACCAATAAACCCTGTCAATAAAGCCACAATCCCTGCAGCGGCAAAAGCATGATACATAAATTCAAGGGTAAGCATCCAAGAATATACTTTCGAATTTCTTAATTAAAGGATGTTGTTACAAAACACGTATTATTTGCCTTTATCACCTGTATTGGGAAACCATAAAGCTTCGTTAAAGTCTTTGCTGTAATGACATCCTGAACCTTACCCAGAATTGCTGATTGATTACCAATACATAATACCTGATTCATAACATGAATTAACGGATTTAAATCATGCGTTGACAATAAGACAGAAATTTTTCTTTCCTGCTGTATATTTTTTATCAGGGCTAGAATAACTTTTACCCATTTGGGATCCAAGTTATTAAAAGGTTCGTCCAGTATAATAAATCTTGGCTCCCCTAAAAGGGCTTGTGCCAATAAAATTCTCTGTTTTTGGCCACCCGACATTTCCATCAAGGATAGATCAGCCAGATCCCTTGCCTCCACATCATCCAGAACCCGATCTATTTCCTGATGATCTTTTCTTGCTAGAAACGGTAAACCCAAACGATTCCCATGGACAGAACTTGCAATGAATGATCTTCCCGTCAAATGAAAGCTATCCATATTTTGATACTGAGGGATATAGGCTATTTCCTTCCTTACCTGTCTTGGATGTTTTCCAAAAATTTTTAAGGTTCCTTGCTGAACAGGTAAAATACCTAAAATTGTTTTCATAAAACTTGTTTTGCCCGCCCCATTAGGACCGAAAACCCCTATAAACTGGGGCTCATCAATGCTAAAGGTTAAATCTGACAAAACAAGCCGGTTACCAAACTGAATACGCAGCTTATTGCAAGCGAGGATTGTCATCAGGGAATGCTCTGTGTTACCGCCTCAATTTTATCTAATGTCTGGTTAATCCATGTTTGATAAGAAAGAGAAACAGGCATAATCTCTTCAACACCAATTACAGGAATTTTATATGTTGACGCCATTTTTTTCAAACGCTCTGTTGCGCCGTTACTGACCTGATTATTATAAAACAAGATTTTTATTTTATGAGTTTTAAAATCCTGGATAAATTGGGCTGTTTGCTGGGGGGTCGGTTCTCCACCGTTCATAATTACCCATTGATAGGATTCTTCCAATACCCTAAAGCCCATATATTTGGCCATCAACCCAAAAACAGGTTCCGTAGCAGCCACGCTTAAATCAGGATGCTGAACACGAATTTTATGAATACGCCGATCTATACTGTCGATTTCATGCAAAAAATGATCACGATTATGCAAAAAAGAATTCTTGTGTTCAGGATCCTGAAGGGATAATTTTTGCTCCAAATACCCAGCCAATTTCTTGACTGATTGGAGATCATACCATAAATGTGGATTACTACCATCAGAACGATTTAACAAATCCTGAATGGAGATAACCTTTCCGTTTTTTATTTCAACACGGGAAATTAGCCGATTGATCCAGTCATCATACCCTAAACCATTCATGATGATTAAATCAGCTTGACTTGTCATTCTGCTGATATGCGGGGTCAATTCAAATAGATGCGGATCTTGATCAGGATTATTTAAAATCACGTCAACCTTGACGTTATCACCCCCTATTTGTTGGGCTATGTCCCCGTACATATTTTCAGCAGCAACAATATGAACAACTTTGGCTTTTACATCATCATGACAAGCATAAAATAACAAAGCAAAAATACTTAATAAAATACTGAAAAAAAAATTGCCCTTGATTATGTCACCATTTTTCATTATTTAGAATGCCATTCCCCAACTTAAAATTAAACTGCTCACCAATTCCTATAATTCCCAGGCACCAATAATCATAATACTAAGCAATACAATTAGGGCCAGATGAAGAATCAACAACCATTTAATGGTTATAACTGGAACATAATACTTATCTCTTGGTTGCTGTAATTCCCATTTCATCGCCCTAATCCTAACCTTATTAATATTAATATTTCCACTTAACCTTATTCATTCAATTGAAACATTGTTAAAAAATCATGCCTCAATTGAATATCTTTTATCTTAATGCTTTAAGTTTTTCCTCTAATTGAGGGAGAATTTCAAATAAGTCACCAACAATACCATAATCCGAAGCCTTGAAAATTGGAGCATCAGGATCTTTGTTAATTGCAACCACGATCTTACTATCTTTCATACCCGCAAGATGCTGAATGGCACCAGAAATGGCTACTGCGATATATAATTCCGGAGCAACAATTTTCCCTGTTTGGCCAACCTGACAATCATTATTGATAAATCCGGCATCAACTGCAGCACGAGATGCCCCAATGGCGGCATTTAATTGATCCGCCACCTTTTCAATTAACACAAAGTTTTCGCCGCTTTGCATACCCCGTCCGCCTGAAATAACAACACGGGCAGATTCCAATTCTGGTCTGTCCGATTGGGAAATTTGCAGTTCACAGAATTTGGATAATAATTTTTCTGAACCGGGAAAATTACCCAGAATCTCAATCTCGGCACTCCCCCCATCTTCAGCAACAGGAGCAAAAGCCGTTCCACGAACAGATAAAAGCTTTTTGGAATCATGAGACTTAACCGTTGCCAAAATGCTTCCAGCATAAATAGGTCTCACAAAGGTGGAGGCATCAATAATTTCGATAACATCAGATACAGGCTGCATATCCAACAAGCCAGCAACACGAGGCAAAATATCTTTTCCTTCAGCATTTGCAGGAACAATAACCGTATCATAAGAATCGGCCAGAGATGCAATCAGATCTGCAGTTGGCTCTGCCAACATATGGGCATACACCTCATGATCGGCAACCAGCACCTTTGAAACACCAGCCAGCGCCACAGCCTTTTTCGTTATTGCTTCTAGGTTTTTCCCAGCTAATAGAGCATGAACTTCCCCTAGTTTGGATGCGGCTGTAATCGCTGATCGGGTAATGGAACGAATTTGATCACCTTTTTCATAACTTGCCAAAACTAAAACGGTCATTCTTAAATTACCTTTGCTTCATTTTTAAGTTTATCAAGTAATGCATCAACGGAATCAACAATGACGCTTTCACGAGACGAAGAGGATTCTTTTACTGAAATAACTTCCAAATGTTTTTTTGCCTCAATTCCCAATTCACATAAAGCGACCGTTTCCAAAGGCTTTTTACGTGCTTTCATAATATTGGGTAATGATGCATAACGAGGTTCATTCAACCGTAAATCGGTTGTAATGACTGCTGGCAATGCTAGCTCGAGAATTTCCTGTCCATCATCGACTTCCCTGGCAATTTTTGCGTGTCCATTAGATAACTCCAGTTTACTGATAAAAGTACCCTGTCCCCATCCAAGTTTGGCAGCTAATATCTGCCCTGTCGCATTCATATCATCATCAGAGGCCTGTTTACCCATTAACACAAGGTCGGGTTTTTCCCTATCCACAAAGTGTTGCAAAATTTTTGCAACGGTCAGAGACTCCACAGCCTTATCCGTTGTCACCAGAATTCCCCGATCCGCCCCCATTGCCATAGCTGTTCGCAATGTATCTTGGCATTTCGCTTCTCCTATGGAAACAACCACAATTTCCGAGACAATTTTTTTCTCCTTTAAACGAACAGCCTCCTCAACAGCTGTTTCATCAAAAGGATTCATGGACATTTTTACACCATTAATCTCAACATCGGATCCATCTGATTTTATCAGCGGTTTTATATTGGAATCAACAACCCTTTTAACCGGAACAATTACTTTCATAATGACCTTTCTCTATAATTACACATAATTAAATGATTTCTACATTCCCCCTGAATAATTGGGACCACTGCCGCCTTCAGGTGTTTCCCAATCGATATTCTGTGTTGGATCCTTGATATCACAAGTCTTACAATGAATACAATTTTGTGCATTAATCTGTAATTTGGGTTCTTGATTCTCATGATCAGCATCAACAACCTCGTAAACACCGGCCGGACAATATCTTGTTTCAGGAGCCTTGAAAATATCCCAATTAACCGTTTTCCAAATTGAGGGATTTTTTAATTTCAGATGAACAGGCTGATCATCACGATGATCAATATTCGCCAAAAATACGGAAGATTCACGACTGAATGTCAATTTGTCATCGGGCTTTGGATAATCAGGTTTAACACATAAAGAAGCAGCTTTTAATTTATCGTTATCAGCCAAACGATGGCGAAAGGTCCAAGGCACTTTCCCCCGAACCAAGGAATCAAATCCCGTATACAATGTTGCAAACTTTGCACCAAATTTTGCAAATGCGGGACGAATATTCCTCACTTGATACAATTCATCATAAACCCAGGATTTACGGATACGAAATTGATAAATCATAGGTTCTGCTTGTTGTGTATTTAATGCCTCAACAATCGACTCAGCGGCAATCATTCCTGATTTCATTGCAGTATGCGTTCCCTTAATTTTTGGAACATTCAAAAAGCCTGCTGCATCTCCGATTAATAGACCACCAGGAAAGGTCAGTTTTGGAATGGATTGGTATCCACCTTCAGATAATGCACGGGCAGAGTATCCTATTCTTCTGCCTCCCTCTAAATATTTGCGGATAATGGGATGTTTTTTTACACGCTGCATTTCATCAAATGGAGAAAGCCAGGTATTTTCGTAATCCAATCCCAAAACAAAACCACATGAAACCAGATTACTGCCAAAATGATAAAGCCATGAACCACCATAAGTGCGATTGTCCAAGGGCCAACCAAAGCTATGCTGTATATATCCAGCCGAAAATTTTTCCTGTGGAATTTCCCATAATTCCTTAATTCCAATTCCGTATGTTTGTGGGTCAACACCTTGACGTAAATTGAAAAAGCCCATGAGCTTTTTGGATAAGGAACCACGACAGCCTTCTGCAAATAACGTATATTTTGCCCTTAGCTCCATACCTGGAACATAATTGCCTCCCTGGCTGCCATCTTTTTCAAGTCCCATATCACCAGTCACTACACCCATAACTCGATTATTTTCAATTATGAGATCACTACCAGCAAATCCTGGAAAAATTTGAATGTCCATTGCTTCAGCTTCTGCGGCCAGCCACCGACAAAAATCACCCAAACTTCCCACATAATTTCCCTCATTGTCCATTTGAGGCATAATAGATTTAATAATGGGGATATTTATAGACTTGTCTTCATTCGGAAGATAAAAAAATGCCTCATGCTGAACCGACGTGTCTAAAGGGGCGTTTTTTTGCTGCCAATCTGGGATCAACTCATTAAGCGCTGTCGGTTCGATCACTACTCCTGAAACAATATGGGCACCAATTTCAGAAGCCTTTTCAATCAAACAGATCTCAAGAGATGGGAGTAATTGCTTTAATCGTATTGCCGCTGAAAGACCGGCAGGTCCTCCACCAACGATTAAAATATCGAATTCCATTTGCTCTCGCACAACCTCACCCATAATTCCTTAATCTCTCTTCTGCTGATATTTATCAAGTTGCAAATTATATATATCTTTAATCTTAATTAAAAAGACTTTATTCAATTACGAGGGAAATGCCAATTCATGTTTTGCACGCCAACTTGAATCTACATAATTTAAAATAAGGGTACGACGCACTCCCTTGATAGGTCGCTTTTCAAAACCATGCCAGGTATTTTTAGCGGGAATAAATAAAAATGCTGAATTGAAAACGCCTGAGCTTCTTCCCAAAGACTGACCTTCCTCATTCATGATATCGGTCCCCCATCCCTCGGCCCCTTCTGCAGTGGATAAAGAAAGCAAAAAGGTTAATTTCTTTGCCCCAATATCTGTATGTGGTTCCAACCAGAACCCATCAGTATCAAGGCATAATTCCAATCTTAACCAAGTATTGGAAAGGTCACCACCTGTTAAATGAGAGAAAGCAAAACGAATTTCCTCTGAATCAAAAACTTGCGCCAAAACCGCACAGGCGGGATCCTCCCTCTGTTTTTGCTGGGTTACAAATACACGATCTTTATTATGATTTTCCCTTTTGCCCTTCACATCACCGGCAATAGATCTTGAATCAGGCATCCAATTCAACAGAGAGTCACAAATAAATGAAGGCAAAACATTCGTCATTGTCCAATAGGAATATGGCAGCGAATGATAATCAGCATGATCAATTACGTTTTTGATATCTTGTTTAGTTTGCTTTATCTCTTCTACAAGTTGCATAATTTTTCTTTCACCTAAATCGCCTGCGCATGGCGATGGGGAGCTGCACGGTAATAAGCATCAAAAACCACGGCAATATTTCGTAAAAAGGGACGACCTTCTTCTGTCACTGTAATTTCATTATTACGAATAATAACCAGACCATCCTCTTCAAAACAGCGTAGCTTTTTAAGAAACTCACCTAATAAAGACGGATCTTGTTTATATTGACCAATCATTTTCTTTAAATCAACATGTAAGTCACACATTAACCGCTCAATTATTTCCCAACGGAACAAATCTGCTGTACTACGCTGTACCCCCCTTACAACGGGCAAGATATCGAGCTGCTGCATTGCCTTTTGATAGCCATAGGAAGATGGCTGATTTTGAAAAATACCTTGCGGTAAAATTGAAATTGATGAAGCACCAACTCCTAACAGTGCTTTAGCTTGGTCTACGGTATATCCCTGGAAGTTGCGATGAAGTGCACCTTTTTCCATTGCCTTACTCATGGAATCATGAGGCAAAGCATAATGATCAAATCCGATAACTCGATAACCCGCTTTTTTTAAAACTTCATCAATAATCTGTCTCTGCTCAAAACGCTCAGCCGGATTGGGTAAGATTTCCCCCTCCAACAAAGTTTGGCGTTTAAATTTCCATGGGACATGTGCATAACCAAAAACAGCCAAACGATCAGGCCTTAACGTCACAATAGCATCTATCGTTTCTCGAACACTGGCAGCTGTTTGATTGGGCAGACCATAAATCAAATCACAATTAACCGATTTTATATTTTTCTGTCTGACACGATCAATACAATCAGAAATCATTTCAAAACTCTGGATTCGACCGCAAGCCTTTTGCACTTCAGGAGCAATATCCTGAACTCCAAGGCTAACCCGTGTAAACCCAACAGAGGGTAATAATACAAGATAATCCTCGGAGATATGTCTTGGATCTAATTCTATCGAAATATCGGCATCTTGCTGAACATAAAATAAGGATCGTATTGTTGACATTACCTTTTTCATCGCTTCAATCGGTAATGTTGTAGGAGTACCCCCACCAAAATGAACAAAACTTACTTTACGACGCGATTTTAAAAGGGTTGCCAGTCGTTTCAATTCATCACATAGAAGATTACCATAAGCAACCCGCACATTAACTTGATGAACGACTTGTGTGTTACAGGCACAAAATTTGCACAACTCATCACAAAAAGGAACATGGATATACAAAGAAACAGGCTCTTCTTCAGGAAAAGCCTGCAACCAATGTTTATACTCATTAAACCCAACACGCTCTTCAAACTGTACAGCTGTTGGGTAACTTGTATAACGCGGCACGTTTCCTTCATACCGCGCAAGACGGTCAAAGGAAACTTCGGGTTTCATGCCAATCTCCGCAATGAATTAAAAGCGATATCCAATACCCATACTTACAACGGTTGGATTCAAAGAAGTACGAGCATCAATTCTGTTGGGACTGTCATTAATGTGGGCACGTTGTTGTAAAAGAATCTGTTTTACATCAGCATTATAGAACCAGTTTCCAACAATCTGATAATCAAACCCGAAATTGAAAGATGGACCAACTGCTGTTTCCAACCCCACTTTTTTGACAATACCCCCTGCAGGAGAGATATTATGCCAGAAAGCGACTGTCAAGCCAACACCTACATAAGGATTAAAGGCCTTATGAGGACGGAAATGCCATTGTGCTGTCAATGTAGGAGGTAAAATCCATCCACTGCCCACATCCACCTTACCAAGACCCGGGACACCCTGTGCCTTGATTTCATGACGTGTACTTGCCGCAATTAATTCAAATGACAAATTATCCGTGACAAAATAATCAAAGCTTAATTCAGGCATAACCTGGTTTGTTGCATTGACATGCCCTCCAACGGATGTTTTAGAACTTGTATTATTCGTGATAACACCCAATGCACTTAATCTGATGATAAAATCACCTTTACCCAAACCAATTCTGGTTACACCAGGACATGTTTTAAATAAACCACAATGAGGTTTTGGTTTTTTAGGTGGAGCATACATTGGAACTTCACGATACTGGATTTTTCCACTCCAGCCAGAAGCCCAGATTTCTTCTCTTCTCATAGGAATTGCCGTTGCTGGGGCAGTTGTGCTTGAAGCTGGAGCCAATGCTGGATTGGCAGCAGGAGTCAGATTAGGAGAAGCATAATGTTGTTGTGCATAGCCTGCGACTGGCGTAAACAAAAATGCACAGGTAAGAATACGACTTAATGATTTTTTCATTGTGGTGAAACCTTACTGATCAAAGTAAAGATGAAATGATCAAATTAAATAGTTAAATGTTCTTTTTTATTAGGATCATAACCATTGATCAGGCAACCAGTTTCTAACAATATATACTTAAACAATACATAATGTGACCAAATAACAACAAATAAATATGTAATCTTTCGCAAAAAAAATTAATTAGTTCCTGATAAAGCTTAACAAATTAGGATAATCATTATTTTAATAAGTATTTTTTTTACATATTATATTACAAATATATATTTGTAATATATCTTTAATTGTAATTAAATATTCGAAAATTCTTTGAGCGAATCGGTTTTTGTTTGATTAAATTTTTAAATTTAAAACAAAATCCTATCAGTTATTTTGCCCTTGGTAAAGAAACCACAAAAGAGGCGCCAATAACTTTTCCTGCATCATCATACCGGTTATAGGCACGAATTGACCCTTTCAAGGCAACCACAATTTGCCGACAAATTGATAATCCAAGACCTGAATGTTGGCCAAAATTTTCTCCTTGAGGTCGCTCTGTATAGAACCGTTCAAAGATATTATTTAATTTATTTTCAGGAATCCCTGGCCCCTCATCACTGACCATGATCTCCACGTTATCTTTGACTGCAACAGCCGACAAAATAATTCTTCCCTTTGATGGAGAAAAAGAAGATGCGTTTCCAATTAAATTCCTTAAAACCTGTACCAGTCTATCTTCAATTGCCATAACAGAAAGCGGATATTTAGTATCGTCATTTTTCAGATCCACGACAATATAAGGATCATCTTCTTTCTGTGTGGCTGCATTGATATCAGCAAGCAAACGAAAAATAGGCGCTACAGCAACAGCTTTTGGAGCCACCCTTGACATTTCAGATTCAATACGACTTGAATTGGCAATATCCGTTATTAAACGATCCAAACGTTTAACATCATCGGTAATGATAAATAATAACTGTTGACGATGTTTATCGTCTTTTATTCTTGGCAACAATTCAATTGCAGAACGAATGGAAGACAAAGGATTTTTTAGCTCATGACTGACATCAGCCGCAAAACGCTCAATTGCATCCATCTTGGCCCATAACTCTCTTGCACTATCCTGAATTGCCCTTGCCAGATCACCGATAACATCTTTTCGGATCAAAAGGGAATCAGGAACCATTCTGTTTCGTCCCGTAGATTTATGAATCCTGTAAGCGGAATTAGCCAAACTCAGTAAAGGTTTTGCAATAGTCAAAGACAAATACCAAGATAATAGGACCGTTATTGCCAAGGCAACTAAAAATAGAATCAAAATTGATGCACGCACAGAAAATAGCGCCTGATCGATATCCTGTGCCTCTCTTGTCAGTTCGATAATACCTACAAGCTGGTTCTGATGGATGATAGGTTCAGATACGGTAATCAACAAACGATAATCAACCGTCCTACGAATATAAGGGGGAGCTTCATAATTATTTGATAATTCATGCAGCTTAAATGTCTGATTATCATAAGGTACACTATCTGGATCGACACCCATTTCAAGAAACTCAATTCTTCTTGCATTCGTATAGGGAAGCCAACTTAAAAGATGATCATAAATCTGTTCTAAAAATCCGTCATAATTTAAATATTTATTTTTATTACTCTCACCAAATACGGCTATTTTTTTCTGTGTATCTTGTTCAGTATTTGAAAAAAACGAATTATCAAGTCGATTATCTTTATGAGATCTATATGTTTTTTTTCTTTCATTTTGACTGTCAATAACCAATTTTCCATTAACGGCATAAACACGTGCACGTACACGTGGACTGGGGTTTGTTAGGCTTAACAAAAGAGGTCTGGCCAATTCAACAGATAAAGATTGATTATTCCGCTGTTCTGGTACCAAAGCATAAAAATCCAAGGATCGAAAAAAAACATCATCCTTAATCTTCTTGATTGCGCTTTGGCTGAGTGCTCCAGCATAAATTTTTGCCTGCTCCCGTAAAACATTGATTTCTGTTTCCAACAGGCTATTCTGAAATTGATTCAAATAAAGAAGTGTAACAACCAAAACCACAAGAGGAAGCGTATTAACCAATAATATCCTCTTCATCAGAGGAGAGAAAAAAAGTTTCCTGAATCTTCTATCCTCCAAAGGGTAATGACGATAAAAAAAACCAAAGAGTTTATAGACTTTTCTAATCTTCTTTGTAACGATATCCAATACCATACAACGTTTCTATTTTATTAAATTCAGGATCAATCTGACGAAATTTCTTACGGATACGTTTAATATGACTATCTATTGTTCTATCATCAACATAAATATTTTCACCATAGGCAGCATCAATCAACTGATCCCTTGATTTTACCAGGCCGGGCCGTGTTGCCAATGCTTTGGTCAATAAAAATTCAGTTACTGTCAATTGAATATCCTGGTCATGCCAACGACATTGATGGCGCATATCATCCAAGGTTAAAGCACCACGAATAACCAAACCGTTATTGATCCCACCATCATTTTCAGCCTTATTGACTTCATGACGCCTTAACAAAGCACGGATACGCTCCAGAAGAAGACGCTGGGAAAAAGGTTTAGTGATATAATCATCTGCCCCAAGGCGCAACCCCATTAACTGGTCAATTTCCTCATCCTTGGAAGATAATATTATCACGGGAATTTGGGAACGGTTACGCAGTCTCTGCAACAATTCTATTCCATCCATCCGAGGCATCTTAATATCCAAAACCACCAGATCAACAGGACGTGATAAAAGACCTTGCAACGCACTTTCACCATCCGTATAGGTCTGAACAATAAAACCATCAGCTTCCAGCATCATAAAAACAGAGGTTAAAATATTACGGTCATCATCAACCAATGCTATGACATGTTTCCCTGCTTCCACCTGTTACACTCCACCAATCCATTAAAAATAAATCAAAATCTTATATAAATATGCTAGAATAAAGTTAAATAGAAAATAAATTATAAAATCAATTCCAAAGGTTAATTTCTATATCTTATTTGCTCTATTTCATTCGTATTTCTTGTAACTTTCAAAAAGTTTATTAAAATAGATCTGTCTTAAATTTTGTAAGGATACCGATCTTATCCAATATCTTTTACAATCTTTTTAACAGAATAAAACAAATTTGGTTATT